>NZ_BAABDO010000131.1:0-17243 GCF_039539665.1 Actinomadura keratinilytica | reverse complement strand
GAGCTGGGAGACCAAGGGCGTGGACCTGGACCGGGTCGGCTGATCCCCCGCCGGAACGGCTCCGGCGCCGCCGCAGGGCGGCGCCGGAGCCCGGCGCTCCGCGGATCCGGCACCGCAGCGGCGTACGTACCGGACCAGATTGGCGCATATCACACGTTTCCTGCTGGTTTCGGCAGAGTGAATCATCTACGTTTCGTCGTGGACTGTTGCGCCGCCACACGCGCCCGACGCGCCTGTGCCCGGTAGAGCGGAGACGAATGATGCAGGCCCATGCGTCACCTCATAGCGCCCGTGAGAAGACAGTGGCGACGGAGGATCTGTTCTTCTCCACCACCGACCGGCGCGGAGTGATCGGACAGTGCAACTCGGTGTTCGTCCGGATCTCCGGCTACTCGCGGGACGAGCTCGCCGGGATGCCGCACAACATCGTCCGCCACCCCGACATGCCCGGCGGCGCCTTCCGGTGGATCTGGGACACCCTGGCGTCCGGCCGCTCCGCGGCCGCCTACGTCAAGAACCGGGCCAAGGACGGCAGCTCCTACTGGGTGTTCGCGGTGATGAGCCCGGTCCGGGACGGCTACCTGTCGGTCCGCATGGCCCCGCGCGGCCCGCAGTTCGACCTGATCAGGCAGGTGTACGCGGAGGCGGTCCAGGCGGAGCGGGAGGCGGTGCGGACCCGCGGGCTGGGGCGCCGCGACGCCGCCGGGGCGGGGCTGGCCGCCATCGAGACGGCGCTGGCGCGGCACGGCTACGCCTCCCTCGACGCGTTCGCGCTCGACGCGCTGCCCACCGAGGTCTCCGCCCGCCGCCACCTGGTGACGACGGCCTTCGCCAGGCCCGCCGGCGGGGTGCTCGGCGAGATCCTGAGCGGCGCCGAAGCCCTGGACGAACTGCTCGGCGGGCTCGTCGACCGGCTGACCGCCTACCAGAGCCTGTGCGACCGGCTCGCCTCGACCTCCTCGACCGTGCTCGGCATCACCGAGCGGCTCGCCGGATCGGTGGACGCCGCCAGGCACGCGTCGGAACTGGTCGCCGACTCCGCGCCGACCCTGGCGAACGTCGCCCGCGTGATGGCCGCGCCGATGGGCGACGCCGTCACCGCGCTCTCCCGGCTCGGCGCCGGCCTCGGCCGGCTGCGCGCCGACGTGGCGGAGCTGCGGTTCCGGATCTCGCTGGCCACGGTCTACAACGACATGGTCGCCGCGTTCGCGGCCGAGGTCATCGACAACGCGGCGCCGCCCGACTCCCTGCACGCGGTGCCGCTGCTGTGCCACGCCGCGGAGTCCGGGTTGCTGGAGATGTCGGAGCAGGTCCGGCGGGTGAACGAGGAGCTGCGCGAGTCCGCGGACCTGGTCGCGGAGGCGGGCGGGCTGCTGGAGACGTTCCGCCGGTTCCTCGGCCAGTGGCGCAATCTGGTGTTCCGGTCCCGGTCCGACTCGTCGCTGCAGGCCGAACTCGCCACGATCGACGCCGAGATGTCCGCGAGCTGGGACTGGATGGACATGCTCCGCACGCTGGGCCGGGAGTACCGGTCCGCGGTCGTCCCGTTCGACGCCGGCCTGCTGGGCGCCCACCTGGACAAGATGCGCGGCGCGCTGAGCGCCTCCGCCCCCCTGTCCACCGGGTGACCGGCGTCCGCCGCGCCGCCCGTTGTGCGGGCGATCGGCGACGACTGGACCGACGTCCACCTTGTCCAGTTCACCTTGTCCAGTTCACCGCACGTCGGGCCCCCGCCGCCTCCGATCCATCAGGCCGAGACGCACCCCGAACCACAGGGCTCCTGGACGCGTCTCCCTCTTACAGGGGAACGTCACATGGGGTAGTTCGGCATGTCGGAAGAACTGCTTGTCTGCCTGATCGGCGGGCTGCTCGGCATCGGCTGCATAGCGGCCTACCTACGCGGCGTGGCGCGCGTGGTGAGCCTATGGCGACGCGGCATACGCACGTACGGCGTGGTGGTGGACCACCAGGTGTCCAATACCGACGCGGGAATAAGTTGGACGCCGATCATCGCCTTCGATGACCAGCACGGGAACCGGGTGACCTGCATGCCGTGCCTGCAGATGGACGAGCGGTACCCGCTGGGCCACGAAGTGCCGGTGGTGCATTCGGCGCGCAAGCCGCAGCTCATGCTCGTCAACACCACCTGGGACATGGTGCGGCCGCTGCTGCAGAACATGATCCTCCTGGTGGCCGGAGCGGGCTTCCTGGCCGGCGCGGTGGCCTTCTTCATCGTCGGGTGATTGCGGTGGCCGCGGAGAACCGGCTCAGACGGTTCCCCCGACGATCGACATCCTGTCTCCGGTCGTACTCGGATCAGGCGGCCTCCCGCTTTTCATCTGTTCCGGGCCGGCGGTGAGGCCGCCGCACGGCACACCACCGCCAGGTGCACCGGCCCTGGACGCCGGTGGCGGCGGATGGCGCCCCGCACCCCCGGACCGGCGCGGCGGCGAGCATCTGCCGGGCTGGGGCTGCCGGCACACCGCCCCCGCCCCGCCGTCAGGCGTGCGAGGGGGCCTGCGGTGGCGGGCGCCGATGCCGTCCCTCTGCCCCCCATGACCGGATTTGTCGTGTTGAGGCGGGGTACGGCGTGACTTAAGAGCTTTGTATTGCCGTGACGAATTCGGCCGTATATCTATTGCGCTCTAGAGCGGACGTTTCTGGAACGGACAAAGAGGCTCCGCACACCGCCCAAGCGGCGGCGTAGGCGCCGGACACATGTTCCGCAGTCGGCACGCTTCCCGGCAAAGTCGAAAGGAAACCGAACATGCAAGCGATCACCGTGCGAGATCGCGACGCCGGCGTCGGCGGGCTCGCCCTCACCGACATGCCCTACCCCCATGCGGCGGAGAACGACGTCGTCGTGCGCGTGCACGCCGCGGGCTTCACTCCTGGAGAGCTCGACTGGCCGAGCACGTGGTGCGATCGCGCGGGCCGCGACCGGACACCCAGCATTCCCGGGCACGAGCTGTCCGGAGTCGTGGTCGAACTCGGCTACGGGACCACCGGTCTCACCGAGGGCCAGCGGGTGTTCGGACTGGCCGACTGGGCCCGCAACGGATCCCTGGCCGAGTACACCGCGGTGGAGGCCCGCAACCTGGCTCCCCTCCCCGCCGACATCGACCACACCATGGCCGCCGCGCTGCCCGTCTCCGGGCTGACCGCATGGCAGGGACTGTTCGACCACGCCCGCCTCACGACCGGCCAGACCGTTCTCGTCCACGGCGCCGCGGGCGGTGTCGGCTCGATCGCCGTCCAGCTCGCGCGAGAGGCGGGCGCCCGGGTGATCGGCACCGGCCGGGCCGCGGACCGCGATGTCGTGCTCGGGCTCGGCGCGCAGGTCTTCATCGCTCTGGACGCCGGCGATCTGCGGCACGCCGGCGAGGTGGACGTGGTGTTCGACGTCATCGGCGGCGACGTCCTCGTGCGGTCGACGGAGCTGGTGCGCCCGGGCGGCACCCTCGTCTCCATCGCCATGCCGCCCACCGTGCGGCCCGAGGCCGGGCGAGCCGTCTTCTTCGTCGTCGAACCCGACCGCGCCCGGCTGACCGGCCTCGCCCGGCGGCTGCGGGCCGGACGGCTCAGCCCCATCGTCGGCGCCGTGCGGCCGCTCTCCGAAACGCCCTCCGCGTTCGCCCGCCACCGCCGCACGCCCGGAAAGACGATCATCCGGGTCGCCGACGGACAGGATCCCGTCCTGTAATGATCAAGTGGCCGGGTCGAAGGCATTGACGGGCGTCGCTCGGGCGGAGGAGCGGTCAGCGGACCATGGGCCACGTGCCGGTGTGGGGGCTGTCCCCCGTACGAGCTACAGGCAAATGTCCACCGGACGGTGACGATTCGAGGGCCCTCGACTCCATAGCGTTCCCTCCAGCCGCGGCACTCCGGTCGCGGAATCCGAGAGGGGATGCTCATGAGACTGGTCTGGCAGCTTCTGGCCGTCGTGGCGGTCGCGATGGCCGGCAGTCAGTGCGTCGCCGCCGTGGAGGGCAATGCGTGGCTTGAGCTGGCCCTCGGCCTTCTGACGGCCGTGCTCGCGCTGCTGGTCTACGGTTGGGTGGTGCGGCGGACCGAGCGCCGCGAGGTCGCGGAGGTGGCCCGCACGGGGGCGGCAGGCGCGCTGGGCGTCGGGACGCTGATCGGGGTCGCGCTGTTCGGGGCCGTCATCGCCAACATCGCCTTCCTCGGTCACTACACGGTCGACGGGTTGGGGTCGCCGACGGGCGCGGCGGGGTTGTTCGGCTTCATGGCGGCCGCCGCCGTGACCGAGGAGCTGATCTTCCGCGGCGTGCTGTTCCGGATCATCGAGGAGCGCATCGGCACGTGGCTGTCGTTGACGCTGACCGCTGTGCTGTTCGGCCTGTCGCACCTGGCCAACCCGCACGCCAGCCTGTGGGGCGCGATCGCCATCGCGATCGAGGCCGGCGGCATGCTCGCCGCCGCCTACGCCGCCACCCGCACCCTGTGGGTGCCGATCGGCGTGCACTTCGGCTGGAACTTCGCCGCGGGCGGCGTCTTCAGCACCGAGGTCTCCGGCAACGGCACCCCGCAGGGGCTGCTGGACGCCGCGACGTCCGGCCCGAAGCTGATCAGCGGCGGCGATTTCGGTCCGGAGGGCAGCGTCTACTCGATCCTGTTCTGCGTGCTGGCGACGGTCGTGTTCCTGTGGCTGGCCCGCCGGCGCGGCAACCTGGTGCCCCTCCGGCGCCGCACCGCCCCCGCCGCGGCCGCCGCGCCCTCCCGGTGACGCTCCGTGCCGCCGCCGGACCTGTGGCGTCGGGGTGAGCCCGCCACGGGTCCGGCCTTTTCCTTGTCACGGCGCAAGCGTCATTCCCGGCATATGTCTCGGTAGTCGATGCCGGACGGCACGTACTGGGCCCATTCGGCGCGGGTGAGGGTGCGCCCCGCGATGGCGCACGCGACGGACTCCGGTTTCGGGGGCATGGCGATGTTCCACCGCCGCACGGTCTCGCCGCTGTCGGCCGTGATCAGGGTGTCGCCGTCGGAGCTGAAGGCCAAGGCGACGACCTCGCCGCCGTGGCCGGTGAGCGGCGCGCCGATCTGGCTCTGGCCGGTGATGTCCCACAGCTTGGCCACTCCGTCGTCACCGCCCGTGGCGAGGGTGCCGACGTCGGAGCTGAAGGCCAGCGCGGTCACCTTGCCGGTGTGGCCGGTGAGCGGCGCGCCGATCTGGCGGCGTTCGCGGACGTCCCACAGCAGGGTCGCCCTGCCGGCGCCGATGGCGAGCGTGCGGTTGTCGGGGGCGAAGGCGAGCTTTTCGACCACGCTGGTGGGGGCTTCGATCGCAGGGCCGAGCGGTCGGCGGTCGGCGACGTTCCAGAGCCGGACGGTCCGGCCGATGCCGGCGGCCAGGGTTGTGCCGTCGGGGCTGAAGGCCAGGGCGGTCACCGGCGTGTCGGAGGAGAACAGCGCCCGTTCGGTGAGCGGCCTGCGGCTGCGCAGGTCCCACAGCCGCACCTTGCCGTCGACGGTCGAGTCGGCCGTCTCGGTCATCCAGCCTCCGCCGGTGGCCAGGATGCGCCCGTCCGGGCTGAGGGCCATGGCGTCGACGGCGCCCTGGTGGCCGACGCCCGGCTTGAACCACCGGCGGGCCGCCGAGTCCCAGACCCGGATCTCGCCGTAGAGGTTGCCGGCGGCGATCACGCGGCCGCCGTCGCCGGTGACGAGCAGGTCCGGGCGGTAGAAGTCCTCGGGTGCGGGGATGAGAGGGCGCGTCTGCTTCCCGGTGGCGACGTCCCAGGTCCGGTAGCCCGCCGGTCCCGCAGCCGACTCCAGGTGGTAGCTGACCAGGGTGCGCCGGTCCGGGCTGAGCGCCCGCGGGACGGGGGCGGCGGCGTCGGCCGACCGGGGTCGGTTCGGTGCGGAAAGGGGAGCGGTCGGGCTGGTGCACGGTGACGTCCCAGAGCCGCACCATCTTCGAGTCGTCGTCGATGGACGCGACGGTGCGCTCGCCGACGAACGCGGCGAAGCTCATCGACTCCTGGTTCTCCGGAGCGATGGAGCCGATGCGTATGACGCGCGCGGTCGCCCACGGCTCCGTGCCGATGAACACGATGCGGCCGTCCGGGCTGAACAGCTCCGCGCCGGCGGGCGCGCGCACGCGGTTTCCGAGCCGGCGGCCGGTCCGAGTGTCCCACAGGCTCACATAGACGTGCTCGGTGTCGTCTTCTTTGTACTCCTGCGCGGCCACGGTGCGGCCGTCCGGGCTGAGCGCCACGGCCTCGCCCGGCACGGGGAAGGGGCCGGTGCTCCGGCCGGTCGCCAGGTCCCAGACCTGCAGGACGAACGTCTCCTCCTCGGTCAGGCTGCTGGCGGCCACGGTGCCGGGGGCGAGGAGGACGTTGGTGTCGACGCCCCGCGGGTACTGCACGCGCGGGCCGCGCTGCTTCTGCGTCCGCACGTCCCAGACCGTGACGGCCGTGCCGTCGTCGACGGCCACACCGCCGCCGTCGGAGGTGAAGACCATCGCATAGGGCGAGGCCACGGGAACGGGACGCCCGAACGGCTGGAGCGAGGGCACGCGGTAGAGCTGCATCCTCCCCTGCACCGGGCGGCCGTCGCTCGACTCGACCGACGAGACGGCCAAGGTCTTGCCGTCCGGGCTCAGCGCCACCGACGCGGGGACGCTCTTTTGTCCTTTCGGCGAGAACAGCCGCGGCAGCCTGCCGATCTGGCGATGCGCCCGCACGTCCCACAGGGCGGTTCTGCCGTCGGTCTCACCGATCGCGAGGTAGCGTCCGGTGCGGTCGGCCGCGACGTCGTGGGCGCGGTACCCGGTCAGCACGCCGCGGGACGACCCGGTGACGATGTTCTGCAGCGCGGCGCGGCTTTCGGGCGTGCGGCGAATCCGGTACGCGGCGGCGGCCAGCAGGGCGGCCATGTCCGGGCGGGTGGCGCCGAACTGCCGGCTCTGCGCGGCCAGCTGCCGGGAGGCCGCGATGTCGCGCTGTCGGGCGGTGGCCTGCTGCGCCCGCACCGCCCATCCGGTGGCCGCCAGCGACAGCACCGTGGTCACCGCCAGCACGAGAGCGACGGCGCGGACGCGGCGGGAGCGGACGGCCTGGGCGCGGGTGCTGGCGTCCAGCAGGCCGCGTTCGAGCTGGTTGAGCACCGGGCGGCGGTCGGCGGCGGTGGCCCGGCGCACGGCCTCGTCCAGGTGCGCGCCGGTCAGCACGTCGCTGCGGCGGCGCCCGTGGTCGGCCCAGGTGCGCGCAGCCTGGCGGATGCGGTGGTGGACGGCCAGGTTCTCGCCTTCGTAGGCGACCCAGCTGCGCAGCCTCGGCCATGCCCGCAGCACCGCCGGGCGCGTCAGGACGATCTGCTCGTCCGGCCCCTGCCCGGTCACGGTCAGCAGCCGGGGGAAGGCCCCCACCACGCGCCGCAGCGCCTGCACCTCGGCGGGGTCCTGGCGGTCGAACAGCTCCGCGGCCGGCACCGGGCGGGTGGACACGGTGCCGTCCTCGCCGGGCACCAGGCAGCGCAGGAACACCTCCGGGACCAGCATCCGCTCCTGCGGTGGGAGGGAGACGTAGGCGTCCTCGGCGACCTTGCCCAGCGCCGGGTCGCCCGGCTCCCACCGCGAGTGCAGGCCCGCCTGCGCGGCGCCGGCGGCGACCAGGCCGTGCAGATCGCCGGTGCCCTCGCGGGGGTCCTCGGTGAGCGCCGCCAGGATCGCTCGCGCGGGCGGGCGGTCCAGCGGGTCCTTGGCCAGCGCCGCCGCCACCAGGGGACGCAGCCGCTCGGGCAGCATGCTCAGGTCGGGGTGGTGGGTGCGGATCCGGTGGGCGATCTCGGGCAGCGAACCGCCCGTGAAGGCGTGCTCGCCGGTGGCCGCGAAGACCATGATCGCGCCCCAGGCGAACACGTCGGCCTCGGCGTCGGCGCGCTGCCCGGCGTACACCTCCGGCGCCATGTACCGCAGCGTCCCGACGAACCCGCCGCCGGTGGCGGTGCCGGAGTCCAGCACCCGCGCGATCCCGAAGTCGATCAGCCGGGGGCCGTCGGGCCCCAGCATCACGTTGCCGGGTTTGAGGTCGCGGTGCACCACCTTGGCCTGGTGGATGGCGGTCAGCGCGGTGGCGATGCCGATGCCGAGCCGGTGCAGGTCGTCCCCGGCGAACCGGCGGCCCGGCCGTCCGTCGCCGCCGTCGACGGTGGCCTGCAGGCTCAGCCCGTCGATGTACTCGCTGACGATGTAGGGCCGCGGCGGCTCCAGGCGCACCCGCAGGATGCGGGCGGTGCAGAAGGACGCGACGCGCTGCGCGGCGCGCGCCTCGGCCGCCATCCGCGCCAGCTCGTCGGGCGCGTTCTGCGACGCGTGCAGCACCTTGATCGCCACCCTGGTCCCGTCGGGACCATAGGCGTCGTAGACGACGCCCTGCCCGCCCGCTCCCAGCCTGCCGGAGAGCCAGACTCGCCGATCCGTTCGGGATCGCCCGGCTGCAGCAGGTCTGACATCCCGTCGCCCTCCGTGTAAGCACCGCAGTGATACCCGGTCTCCACCTCTACGATGGCGGGGCCCGGAGCCGGGTTCGGGCCGCATTCCCCGTGGGCGAACAGCGGCCGGGGCCGGCGGGCGTCCGCACCGGCACGCCGCCTCGTCGTGCACCATGGAGGAATGACCCAGGCCGCTGCGCAAGAACGCGCACCCGCTCCGGACGTCTCCGGCCGCCTGGAGGTGCTGGCCGATTACGTCGCCGACGGCGACGTGGTGGTGCTGAGCGGGGCGGGGCTGTCCACCGAGTCCGGCATCCCGGACTACCGCGGGGAGACCGGGCGTCGGCGGCGGGCCACCCCGATGACGTACCAGACGTTCACCGGCAGCGCCGAGGCGCGGCAGCGGTACTGGGCGCGCAGCTTCCTGGGCTGGCGGCACCTCGCCGGGGCCCGGCCGAACGCCGGTCACCGCGCGGTCGCCGAGCTGCAGCGCCGGGGGCTGATCGCCGGGATCATCACTCAGAACGTCGACGGCCTGCACCAGGCCGCCGGGGCGCGCGACGTGATCGAGCTGCACGGCGGCCTGGACCGGGTGGTGTGCCTGCGGTGCGGCCGCCGCACGCCCCGGCGGCTGCTGGACGAGCGCCTGCTGGCGGCCAATCCGGGCTGGGACGCCCGGGTCGCCGCGATCAACCCCGACGGCGACGCCGTGCTGGCGGACGAGCAGATCCGCGCGTTCCGCGTGGTGGACTGCGCCGACTGCGGCGGCGTACTCAAGCCCGACGTGGTGTTCTTCGGCGAGAACGTGCCGCCGGCCCGGGTGCGCGAGTGCTACGAGCTGACCGAGCGGGCGGGGCTGCTGCTGGTGCTCGGCTCGTCGCTGGCGGTGATGTCCGGCCTGCGGTTCGTCCGCCGCGCCCACCGGCACGGCATCCCGGTGGCGATCGTCAACCAGGGGCCGACCCGGGGCGACGCCCACGCCTTCCTCACGCTGGACGCCCCGCTCGGCCCGACGCTGACCGCCCTGGCCGCCGCCCTCTGACGCCCCGCCGCCCGACCGGTCGCGGACGGGTGACGGGCCGGCCGCCCGTCCGGCCCGTCACCCGCGAGGCGGTCAGTCCCGGGTCGCCGTCAGGCCGGTGGCGGGGACGCGGCCCATCAGCACGCCCAGGCTCTCGGTCAGCTCGGCGACCTTCTCCACGTCGTCGCCGCAGAGCGCCTGGTCGCCGTCGCACAGGGCGATCGAGGGATCGGGGTGGACGTCGATGATGAGGCCGTCGGCGCCGGCGGCGACGGCCGCGCGGGCGAGCGGCAGGACCAGGTCGCGGCGCCCGCCCGAGTGCGACGGGTCGACGATGACGGGCAGGTGCGACAGCCGGTGCACGACCGGGACCGCGCTGATGTCGAGGGTGTTGCGGGTGGCCGTCTCGAAGGTGCGGATGCCGCGTTCGCACAGCACGATGTCGAGGTTGCCGCGCTGGGCGATGTACTCGGCGGCCATCAGCCACTCCTTGATGGTGGCGCTCATGCCGCGCTTGAGCAGGACCGGCCTGGGCGCCGCGCCCACCGCCCGCAGCAGCGAGAAGTTCTGCATGTTGCGGGTGCCGATCTGCAGCATGTCGGCGTATTCGGCGACCAGCTCGACGTCGTGGGCGTCGACCACCTCGGTCACCACCGGCAGGCCGGTCTCCGCGCGCACGTCCGCCAGGATCTTCAGGCCCTCCTCGCCGAGGCCCTGGAAGGCGTACGGGGAGGTGCGCGGCTTGTACGCGCCGCCGCGCAGCAGGCTCGCGCCCGCCGCCTTGGCCATCCGCGCCGCCTGCAGGGTCTGCTCGGGGGTCTCCACCGCGCACGGGCCCGCGATCACGGTCAGGAAGCCGGGGCCGATGGGCACGCCGCCGACCTCGATGACCGACCGTTCGGGGTGGTGCTCCCTGCTGACGAGCTTGTACTCGGCCGAGATGCGGACCACGTCGGCCACTCCGCGCCGGTTGCGCAGGCTCAGCATGCCGATCCGGGTGTGGTCGCCGACCACGCCGACGATGGTGCGGGAGACACCGCGGCTGACGAAGGCCTGCGCCCCCGCCGCCCGGACGATCTCGACCACCCGCTCCAGATCCGCCTCGGTGGCGTCGGGAGACATGACAACGACCATGGCGCCTGCTCCCTCCGCTCAGCCCCGGCCCGCCGGGGCGGCCGCCCGCAGGCGTTTCACCGCTCTTTCCATATCGCCGGCGAATAACTCACCGTGTTCGGCCGACCGAATAGGCATTGGGCACCTCCGTCATGACACCGTCTTCCGGTTCGGCCAACCCACTCTAACCGGCATAAGCCGCCGTTTCGTCCAACCGCGCATTGCCGCAGTTGGACACCGCCGAAGCCGGGTATCGCGCGAAAACGCGCGAACTCCCCGGACATTGCGCCGACCGGAAGGAGCGGCCGCCTCGCCTTTCCATCGGGGAAAGGCGCGAACGGCCGGTCGGCCGCGAATCCGGGGAGTCCTTCTCAGGCGGCGGGCGCCGGGGACGGCACAGGGGGCATCACGGGGGACGCCGCACGGGACGTCACAACTGATACGGCCCGAAACGGCCCCAGGCCACCATGACGGACATGATCAGAAGGACGGCGGTGAGGGCGACGCCCCGCGGTTCCCGGCGGCGGGCGTGGACGGTCGCCGCGGCCAGCATGATGACGGCGAGGCCGGTGGCCGCCAGCGGTGTCAGCACGGTGGCGACGCCCAGTGCACCCGGCAGGAGCAGGCCCGCGACGGCGGCCAGTTCGGCCGCCCCGGTCAACCGCAGGGTCGCGGGCGAGAAGTCCCGCACCGCGGGCAGGCGCCGGACGAGCTCGCCGCTCGACCGGAGGACCTTCATGGCACCGGCGCGCAGGAACACCGCGGCGAGCACGGCCTGCAGGTTCCACAGCAGGACGTTCATGCCGGACGGGGACGCGGTCGACGGGACGCGACGGACGGTGACACGGCAGGCGGTGACACGGCGGGCGGTGACACTGCGGACGGTGACACGGCGGGCGCGGTCATCGGACCGTCAGGACGAGCTTGCCGTCCACGCTCTGGCCGACGAGCCGTTCGGCGGCGTCGGCGATGTCGGTCCACGGCAGGACGTCGTCGATCGGCGGGCGCAGCCGGCCCTCGGCGACGAGTCCGGCGAGCCGCCTGAGCATCGGCGAGCAGTCCGCGGTCATGAAGTTGCCGAGCCACAGGCCCTGCAGGCGCGCGCCGGGCGTGCGGTAGAAGTCGACGGGGTCGAAGGCGGCGGGCCGGCCGCTTCCGTTGCCGAAGCTGACGCAGACGCCGTCCGGTGCCAGCGCGGCCAGGGCGGTGGCGAGGAAGTCGCCGCCGACACCGTCGAGGATCACGTCGTAGCGACCGGCCTGGCGCGCCTCGGCCATGGTGGTGAAGACGGTCGGCGCGGCGATGCCGTCCTCGCGCAGCCGCTTCGGCAGGTCGGGGCGGCGGCTGACGGCGAACACCCGCGCCCCGGCCAGGTCGGCCAGGCGGCAGGCGTACCGGCCCACGCCGCCGGCGGCACCGGTGATCAGCACGCGGCGCCCCAGCAGGGGCCCCGCCGACTGCAGGGAGGCCAGCGCGGTGACGGCGGCCACGGGCAGGGCCGCCGCCTCGGCGGCGCCGACGCCGTCGGGGATCTCGGCGATCATGGACGCGGAGGCGGTGACGTACTCGGCCCAGGAGCCCTGCGGAACGAACCCGTAGACCCGGGTGCCCGCGGGCGGCGTGCCGCCGTCGTCCGCGGCCCGCTCGACCACGCCGGCGAAGTCCCATCCGGGCACGTAGGCGTCGGTCGCCTCCATCGCCCGGCGGACCTCCCCCGCGTTCAGGGAGAACGCCTCGACCTTGATCAGGGCCTGGTCGGGCGCGGGTTCGGGCCGCGGCGCCTCGGACAGGCACAGGCGCGGGTTCGCCGCGGGGTTGGTGATGACGACGCGCATGGCGGCGCTCCGTTCTCGAACTGGTTTCGGTAACGACGGTTTCCGTTATAGCGCGGCAAAATACGGAAGTCAACGTTTCCGTTAAACTGGCCGGGTGACCGAGCACAAGCCCCGCGGCCGCCCCCGCGACCCCGCCGTCGACCAGGCGGTGCTGCGCGAGACGCTGGCCCTGCTCGACACCCGCGGCTACGACGGCCTGCGCGTCGCCGACGTCGCCCGCAACGCCGGGGTCGGCCTCGGCTCCCTGTACCGGCGCTGGCCGAACAAGTACGCCCTGGTGGTCGACGCGCTGCGGGCGGCGGCCGCGGCGCGCGCGGTGGAGCCCACCGACGACCCGGTGGCGGACCTGCTGACCGGACTGGTGAACCTGGCCGAGGGGCTCGGCCACCGCGGCGCGCCGCTGCTGGCGGTCCTGCTGACCGACCCCGGCTCCGAGCTGGCTGCCGCCGTCCGCGAGGCCAAGGTGGAGCCCGTCCGGGCGGCCACCCGCGAGCGCCTGCGCAGGGTGATCGGCCCGGTGCCCGACCTGCAGGCGCGGGCCGACGCGGGGCAGGCGCTGGTGCTGCTGCACCTGATGCTGCACGGCGTCCCGCCCGACGAGACGCGGATGCGCGAGGAGATCCTCCCCGTCATGATCGGCCGCCCGGCCGACTGAGCCCGCCGCCGCCCGCCCCGACCGGCGTGACACGGTCGCCTCGCCGAGGTGAGGCGGGCGGGGGCCGGGCGTGCTCGCCGCCTATTCCGCCGCGGCGGTGTCGGTCGGCGCAGTCGCCATCGTCCGCGGGCGCGGCCCCCGCGTCAGCGCGATGACACCGGTGAGCAGGGCGACCGCCGCCAGCAGCGCGCTGATCCACAGCGGCGAGCGGTAGCCCAGGCCCACATCCAGCGCGACGGCGCCGAGCGAGGGGCCGACCATGGCGCCCACGTTCAGGGCCGCCGTGGAGAAGCCGCCGGCCAGGGTCGGGGCCTCGGTCGCCGCGTACAGGGCCTGGGAGATCAACGTCGATCCGACGCCGAAGGACAGGGTTCCCTGCACGAACACGAGCAGCAGCGTCGCGGCCGGGCAGCTCGCCGACAGCGCGAACACGGCCCAGCCGGCGAGCAGGGCGACGCCGCCGTATCCCAGCAGCCACAGGGGACGGGTGTCGGCCAGCCGTCCCCCGGCGGTGACGCCCGCGAACGAGCCCAGGCCGAACAGCGCCAGCACCAGCGGCACCCACGTCTGCGCCAAGCCGGTGACGTTGGTGACCAGCGGCGCCAGATAGGTGAAGCCGCAGAACGTCGCCCCGTTCACCAGGGCGCCCAGGAGCAGGATCACCAGGAGCCGCGGGCTGCGCAGCGCGCGCAGTTCGCCGCGTACGCCCGGCGCCGCCGCGTCCGGTGCCCCGGCCGGCACCGATCGGACGATCGCGAAGACGGCCGGGACCGACAGCACGACCACCGCCCAGAACGCGGCGCGCCACCCCCACAGCTGGCCGAGCACGGCACCGCCGGGCACCCCCGCGACGCAGGCGAGGGTGACACCGGCGAGCAGGACGGCGGTGGCGCGGCCCTTGGCGTTCGGCGCGGCCATACCCGCCGCGGTCGCCACCGCGACCGCCAGGAAGCCGGCGTTCGCCAGCGCCCCGACGACGCGCGCGCCGAGCAGTACGGCGAAGTCGGCGGTGACCGCGCCGGCGACGTGGACGGCCATGAACACCAGGAGGAAGACCAGCAGCGCGCGCCGTCGGGGCCAGTGCATGCCCGCGGCGGCCATCAGCGGCGCTCCGATGATCATCCCCAGGGCGAACGCCGACGTCAGCGTCCCGGCGGTCCCGATGGAAACGCCCATGTCCCGGGCGATGTCCTCCACCAGGCCGGACAGCATGAACTCGGACGTGCCCTGGGCGAAGACCGCAAGGCCCAGGACGTAAATCGCGAATGGCACAGCGAACTCCGTCATCGCATCACGGAAACGGCGACGCGACGCCGCGCGCCATTCGGGGCGGTACGCGGTTTCGACGTCCGGCCCGCATCGCGCGGCCGCCGCGGAAGAACCCGCACAAGCCGCCGGAAGGGCGAGAGTACGGGTGGGAGACGGTCCTTACGGTGATCCGATGGCAAAGCTCGCAGGCCGCGGCGTCATCGGCCGCACGGCACAGTGCGACGGGACTGTCGGCGAGCCACCGGACGACCGGTGGCTAGAGTCTTGACGCCTCGGGACCGGACATGGGCGCCACCATAGCAACGCCCGGCGCGCGGACTCCACTCGCAGGCACACGGCATGGCCTTCGGCCGCCGGAACCGGCCCCCGGCGGCGAGGGCCGCGCCGTCGGGCCGCGCGCGGGCAGCAGGAAGCGGCCGGGCGCCCGCAGTCGTTCCGAGGGCCCGGCCGTGCGCGGAGGGGATCAGCCCTCCGCCCAGCCGTGCTTGACCGCCAGGTCGGTCATGACACGGCGCACCTGCAGGATCTGCTGTCCGGTCAGCGTGGCCGCACCGGCCAGCAGCGCCTCGGTGATCTCGTGCGTGATCTCGGCGATGGACAGCACGTCGCACACGTCGTCGTCCGCGTCGTGCTCGCGGGCCGCGCCGAACGGCGTGGGCACCCGGGCCGGCGCCGGGCGTTCGACGGTCTGCACGGCGAACGCCTTCAACCCCCGGTCGCCCTCGGTGACCTCGAAGGTCACCGCGGTGCCGGGTGTGAACAGGGCCTTGTCCTCAAGCAGCTCGTTGGCGTGGACGAAGACGTCCTCGCCGCCGCCGTCGGGCGCGATGAACCCGTAGCCGCGGGCGTCATCGAACCTGATGATCTTTCCAGACCTCGCCACTGAAACCTCCCACCAACAACACGTGGCCGCCGGGCGGCCGCTCACCGGCCGCCCGCGCCGCCGCCGGCCTGGCCGGCCGCTCCTCCAACGGGACGCCCGCCCGCCTCCAGCATGTCACCAGGAGGCCGACGGCGGGGTGGACAGGGCCGACGCGTCGCGGTCGCGGCGCGGAGAGCACGGGCTTGCCCGGGCCGTCCGGCCGGGAGGAATCAGGAGCTCAGAAGACGAATGCGAACAGGACGCCGCCGACGACGTGCCCGATGACGGTCACGGTCGCCAGCAGGATCAGCAGGACCTTGGCGGCGGGCTGGTCGAACTGGCTGCGCTTGTCCGTGCGCGGCGGCAGCTCCGCCTGACGCCGGGCGATGCGCTCCTCCAGTGGTTCCCTCCGGAACACCGCGTCCTCCATTGCCGCCCCGACAGTTGGTGCAAGCCTATTGCACGGTGTTCGCAGCGCTCAGGGGGCCCGGCCCGCCGGGCGCCCGGCCGCGGGCGTCAGGAGGCCGGGCGCGCGCCGTGCAGGACGAGCGCCGGGCGTCGCGGCCGCTGCGCGCGCCGGGCGGCGGAGGAGCACGCGTGGGGGCAGTCGGGGGACGTGCGGTGCAGCGGGCGGACGACGGGGTCGTCGTTGGCCTGGATGGCCAGGCTGACCAGGGACTCCAGCAGGAACAGGTCGCCGTCGACGTCGAGGTGCACCTGGACCCAGTCGCCGTCCGGGCACAGGTCCACGCGGCCGGAGGCGGCGAGGGTCGCGCTGAGGCGGTGGACGACCCGCCGGGTGAGGAACACCTCCGCCAGGTCCCGGTGGTGGAAGTGGACGATCTGCAGACCCCGCAGGGCCAGCGCGCGGCCGGGCGGGCAGTCGGCGCGGCATACCCTGAGCGGCCAGTTCCGGAATCGGGCCATCGCCAGATCGGCGTACGAAACGGAGCGGTGGCTGAGTCCTCGGCTCATGCCTTCAGCCTGGCGGACCGGCCGGCGGGATGGCCGATTCCCCCATGTCCTAGTGGGTTCCACGGGTTCCTGGTGGCTTCCGGGAATCCGCGGCGCCTCCGGGAAGCTTCCTGGACGGGACCGATATTCGTACGGAAGGGGACGAGAAGGCGAACATCAGGACAACTCCCTGATCCGTCCCCGGTCCGGACCGCATCATGGAAGGCCGCCCCGTGAGGGGCGCCTGGACGGGGACGCGGGAGACGGACGGAGCGCGGGCGTTGGACTCCTATCTCGACCGGAAGGCGGACTTCACCCGTGATCTGGTCGACCGCCTGGGCGGGGCCGACCCCGCCTCGCTGGCGCGGCGCACGGGGCTGCTGGAGGAGACGGTCCGGGCGGTGCTGGCCGGAGCCGGCGAGCTGCCGTCGTGGGAGGTCGTCAGCGCGTGCCTGGCCGCGGCGGGCGTCGAGGGCGGCGACGTGGCGGCGGTGCGCGAGCGGTGGGCGGCGGCCGAGCAGGCGATGTGGGAGGAGCGGGGCGACGACCTGCGCGCCGGGTTCGAGCGCAACCGCAACGGCAAGCCCGCCCGGCTCGTCGAGAGCCACCGGCCGAAGACCCCGTGGCGGCGGCTGGTCTCGCGGCACCCCGTGACGTTCGAACCGTGGGCCATGCCGACGTTCGGCGCCGCCCGCGAGCTGCCCGATCCGGCGGCGGCCGGCGACATCCGGGACTTCTACCGGCTGCTGGCGGGGCTGCGGGAGTGGGCGGGCTCGCCCCGCCAGTCGGAGATCGAGAAGCGGTCGTGGGGCACGCTTCCCGACGCCACGATCAGCGCGATGCTGCAGAAGGACCGCTGGCGCACCACCAGCGACCGGGAACGCGTCCGGGTCGGCTACTTCGCGATGGCGTGCGGGCTGCCCGAGGCGGAGGTGGCGCGCTGGGTCGGGGCATACGAGCGGCTCCGGCACGTCGCGCCGCCGGACGACCTGGCCCGCGCCCGCGCCGAGGCGGCCGACCTGCGGCGCCGGCTGGCCGCCGCCGACGCCGAGGCGCGGGACCTGCGGGCCCGCCCGG
>NZ_BAABDO010000130.1:0-17343 GCF_039539665.1 Actinomadura keratinilytica | reverse complement strand
GAGCTGGGCGCGGCGGCGGCGGACCGCGCGCGGGGCGGCGCGGCCGACGTCCCGGCGGCGCTCAGGACGTGCCCGCCGCACGCGCTGGAGCCGCTGCTGTCGGGCACGCTGCGGGGCCTGGCCGCGGCCGACGACACCGTCCGGGCGAAGGTGCTCACGGACGCGGCGTGCGACGCGCTGTACGAGCACGGCGCCGTGCTCAGGGGCGCGCCGTCGCAGGTCGTCGCGCTGGTGCTGGCGTCGATCGGGCGCCGCCACCGCGACCGCCGCGTGGCCGTCACCGGCCGGCTCGTCCGGCTGGGCCCCGCCGACGCGGCGCTGCGGGAGATCTGGGAGGCGCCGCCGACGCCCGCCGAGTGCCTGGAGCTGCTCGACGCCCACCCCGACGCGGTCGCCGCGTACGCGTCGCTGGCCGTCCTGCCGTGCCGCGTGTTCGCGCGGGCCGCCGCCCGCGACGCCGCCATCGGGAGCGACGAGCTGACCGCGACGGGGACGCTGCGGCTGGCGGCGGCGGTGCGGGCCGCGCCCGCCGACGGCCACGCCGCGCACGACCCTGTACTGGTGCAGTCCTACGCCGAGGCCGTCTCGTCGCCGCGGCCGCGCGTCGTCGCGCAGGCGCTGGGCACGCTGCTGGCCGGGCCCGGCGGCGGGTCGCGCCTGGCCGAGGACGCGCTCACCGCGGCGGCGCGCAGGCTGGCGGGCCACCGTCCCCGGTTCCGCGCGGCGGTGCTGGCCGCCGCGGACGTCCCGGTGCGGGCGCGGCTGGGCGAGCGCTGGACGGCCGATCTGCCCGACCGGTCCCGCACGGGGCGGTCCCCGCTGCGCGGCGCCGAGATCGCCCAGCGCAACGAGCTGGTCGAGGTGGTGCTGCGGCTGCGGCGGCGCGGGGTGCCCGAGCCGGGGCTGGAGGCGTGGGCGCGGGCGGCGGCCGCCAAGTGGATCTCCGGCCGCCAGCTGGAGGCGTACCTGGCGGCCGAGCCGGAGCTGCGCGCCGTGCTGCGCGATCTGCTCGACGAGCGACGCGCGGGGGGCGGGTGAGCCGTGCATCCGGTCGTCATCCTGCTGCTGCTCGCCGCCTGGGCCGGGGCGATGTGGCTGGGGTTCGTCTTCGTGTTCCCCGTCCTGTTCCCGGTTTCGCTGGTCGTCGCCGGGGGCGTCGCGCTGGGCCTGTACTACCTGCACGCGTGCCAGGCCCTGGCGACCTCCAGCGTCGCCGGTCCGTCGCCGGTGACCGAGCCGGAGGTGGCGTACCGGCACTACCTGCTGGTGCAGGTGTGGCGTGACTGGTGGGCCATAGCCCGCACGGTCGTCCCCCGCATCTGGGTGATGGCCCGCAACGTCGTCGTGTGGCTCACCCGGACGCTGCTGGGCGGTCCCTGGGGGTATTTCACCTTCCCCGTGTGGCTGGCCCTGTGCGCGGGCATCGTGGCCGCCGCGCTGCCCGCCGCCGCCCTGGGCGTGGTGTTCTCCGTGCTGTACGCGGTGGTGGCCGCCGTGGGCCTGTCGGGCTGGCTGGTGTGTGTGCTGGTGCTGGCGGCGGTGGAACGCGGGTTCATGGCCTACGGGCGGATCCTGCAGACCTGCCCGCACCCGTTCTGCTACGAGAAGATCGCGCTGCCGGTGTACGAGTGCCCCGGCTGCGGGGTGCGGCATCCCCGGCTGGCCCCGGGGCGCGCGGGCGCGTTCCGGCACGTGTGCCGGTGCGGGGCGCGGCTGCCGACGACGGTGCCTCTGGGCCGGTTCCGCCTGGCCGCGTACTGCCCCCATTGCGGGGGGCGGCTGCCCGAGCGGATCGGACGCGTCCGCGTGGAGCCCCTGCCGTTCGTGGGCGGCCCCGCGGCGGGCAAGACCACGTTCATGTTCCTGGGCATCCGGGCCCTGCACGCCCGGGCGCGCGCGGTGAGCGGGCGGCTGGCGTTCGTGGAGCGGCGCCACGCCGAGGCGTACGCGGGCGCCATCCGGGAGTTCGGGCGCGGCGGCCGCCCCGCCAAGACCGGCCCCGAGCTGCCGCTGGCGACCATGGTGGACGTGGACCTGCCCGGCGGGGCGCGCCGCATCCTGTACCTGTTCGACCCGGCGGGCGAGCACTACACCGGCGCCACCGAGGTGGAGTCGCTGCGCTACCTGGACCACGGCGAGGCGCTGCTGTTCGTGGTCGACCCGTTCGCGCTGCCGCTGGTGCGCCGGTCGCTGACCGCCGAGGAGCGGCGGCTGGTGGACGCCTCCGCCGCCTCGTCGCAGGAGGACCCCGCCGACACCCTGCAGCGGGTGCTGAACGAGCTGCGGTCGCGTCCCGACCGGGGCCGGCAGAAGCGCGTCGCCGTCGTCGTCACCAAGACCGACCTGCTGGAGCGCACCGGGATCGGGCAGGGCGCCGGCGGCCCGCAGGACGCGGTGCGGCGCTGGCTGGAGGGCGTGGGCCTGGGCAACATCATCCGCGCGCTCGACCAGGTGGCCGGGGAGGTCCGCTACTTCGGCTCGGGCCTGCACACCCCGCCCGCCGAGGTGGCCGACCTGCTGAGCTGGGTGGCGGGGCTGCCGGCCGGAGCGCGGGCGCCGCGGGCGGACGCCGCCGACGGCGGCCAGGAAGGCCAGGAGGTGCCGGGCACGGCCCCGCTGCGCGCGCCCTGGCCGGTGCGGGGCCGCGACAGCGCCCGCGTCCCCGTCGGCTACCAGGTGGGGCGGTGGGCGCTGCTGACGGGCCTGTCGGTGCTGACCGTCGCCACGCTCGCCGGGGCGGTCGTGGCGGCGGCCCTGCGCCTGCCCTACTGACCGCCCGCCCCGCGGGCACCGCACCGGCGGCCGGCGGTGTGACGAACCCCACTGTCTGACGCGGCAGATAATCTCGCGCGATCCCGTTACGGGTCAGCAGGAGACGCCGTCGCAGACCACCAGAAGGGGACTCATGACCACCATCGCGCCCGGCAACCCCCTCGTCCTCGACGAGGCGGCGCAGGACCTGCTGTTCCGCGAGGCCCGCACCGCCAACGCCTTCACCGACGAACCGGTGACCGAGGAGCAGATCCGCGCGATCTACGAGCTGGTCAAGTGGGGCCCCACCGCCATGAACGGGCAGCCGATGCGGCTGCTGCTGATCCGCTCCCCCGAGGCCAAGGCGCGGCTGCTGCCGCACATGGCCGAGGGCAACCGGGCCAAGACCGCCGCCGCGCCGCTCACCGCGATCGTCACCGCGGACGGCGACTTCCACGAGCACCTGCCGACCGTCTTCCCGCACCGGCCGGGCGCCCGCGACGCCATGGCCGCCAACCCCGGCCGCCCGAACGTGGCCCGGTTCAACGCCGCCATCCAGCTCGGCTACCTGATCGTCGGCATCCGCGCGGCCGGCCTGGCCGCCGGGCCCATGACCGGGTTCGACGCCGAGGGCATCGAGCGGGAGTTCCTGGCCGGGACCGGCCGGCAGGCGATCGCCGTGGTCAACATCGGCCGCCCGGCGCCCGACGCCTACTTCCCCCGCAACCCGCGCCTGGCGTTCGACCAGGTCGTCTCCACCCTGTGAACCGGTCGCCGAGCGAGCCCCCATGTCACGAGCGCAGTCACGTCCCCCCGCCGAGGCGGAGCGCACCGGCGCCGGCCGCCGCGAACCGACCGCCGGACGGCTCCGGACGATCGTCGTCCTCGGCGGGCTGACCGCCGTGGCGCCGCTGTCGGTCGACATGTACCTGCCGGCGCTGCCGCAGCTGGCGGGCGACCTGTCGACCGGCACGTCCACCGCGCAGCTCACCCTGACCGCCTGCGTGTTCGGGCTCGCCCTCGGCCAGGCCGTCGCGGGCCCGCTCAGCGACGCGTGGGGGCGCCGCCGCCCCCTGATGATCGGGCTGGCCGCGTACGCGGCGGCGTCGCTGCTGTGCGTGGCCGCGCCCAACGTGCAGACGCTGATCGCGCTGCGGCTGGTGCAGGGCATGGCGGGCGCGGCGGGCATCGTCATCGCCCGCGCGGTCGTGCGGGACCGCTACGACGGGGTCGCCGCGGCGCGGTACTTCTCGACGCTGATGCTCGTCAACGGGCTGGCGCCGATCCTGGCGCCGGTGCTGGGCGGGCAGCTGCTGCGGGTGACGCCCTGGCCGGGCGTGTTCGCCGTGCTGGCGGGCATCGGCGTCGCGCTGCTGCTGGCGGCGCTGGCCTGGCTGGAGGAGTCGCTGCCGCCGGAGCGGCGCGCGGCCGGCGGGCTGGGCGCCACGCTGCGCACGTTCCGGTCGCTGCTGGCCGACCGGGCGTTCACCGGGTACACGGCGGCCCTGGCCCTGTCGTTCGCGGCGATGTTCGCCTACATCTCCGGGGCGCCGTTCGTGCTGCAGGACGTGTTCGGCCTGTCGCCGCAGGCGTTCAGCGCGGTGTTCGGCGTCAACGCGCTGGGCATCGTGGCGGCCGGGCAGGTCGGCGGGCGGCTGGCGGGGCGGGTGCCGCTGCGGCGCCTGCTCGGCGCCGGCCTGGCGGTCGAGGCGGCCGGCGCCGTGGCCCTGGTGTCGGCGGTGCTCGCCGGGGCGGGCCTTGCGGCCGTGCTGCCCGCGCTGTTCCTGCTGGTCGCGGCGCAGGGCCTGATCCTGCCGAACGCCACGGCGCTGGCGCTGTCGGGCCGTCCGCCCCAGGTGGCGGGCAGCGCGTCGGCGCTGATCGGCGTCGGGCAGTTCGCCGTCGGCGGGGCCGTCGCGCCGCTGGCCGGGATCGCGGGACCGGACACCGCCGTGCCGATGGCGGTGACCATCGCGGTCGTCGCGGCGGGCGCCGTGGCCGCCGCGGTCGCCGCCCGGCCGAGGATTGCCTCGCCCGGCTGACCGGCCGTACGGTCGGAAGGTGATCATCCGCATCGGCTTCGCGCCGCCGCTCGGCTCGGATCTTCCGCCCGACGCCCTGGCCGCGCTCGTGCGCGGCCTGGAGCGGGAGGGCTTCGACTCGCTGTGGGTCAGCGAACGCGCCACCGGCCCGGCCGGGGATCCGCTGGTCACCCTGACCTACGCGGCCGCGCTCACCTCCCGGCTCAAACTCGGCACCGCCGTGCTGGCGCTGCCCGGGCGGCCGCCCGCGCTGCTGGCCAAGGAGCTGGCCACCCTCGACCGGCTGTCGGGCGGGCGGCTGCTGCCCGCCGTGGGCCTGGGCATCCGCCACCCGGGCGAGCAGCAGGCGTTCGGCGTGCGCCGCGAGGAGCGCGCCGCGCTCCTGGAGGAGGTGCTGCCGCTGCTGCGGCGCTTCTGGGCCGAGGACGAGGTCACCCACGAGGGGCCCCGCTACCGCTACGAGCGGCTGCGGATCCTGCCCAAGCCCGCCGCGGGCGGCTTCGACGTGTGGATGGGCGGTGCGGCCGACGCCGAGCTGCGCCGCGCCGGGCGCCTGGCGGACGGCTGGCTGGCCTCGTTCGTCACGCCCCCCGACGCCGAACGCGGCCGCAAGACCGTGCAGCGGGCCGCGGCGGAGGCGGGCCGGCGGATCGACGAGGAGCACTTCGGCGCGGTCGTCCCGTACCGGCGCGGCCCGCTGCCGCCCGCGGCCGAGGAGCGGTTCGCCCGGGTGCGCGCCATCCGCGGCCCGGCCCCGCTCGGCTCGGTCATCCCCACGCTGGAGGAGGCCGCGGCCCATCTCGGGCGGCTGATCGGCGCCGGCCTGTCGAAGTTCGTCCTGGTCCCGCTGGACGCGCCGGACGACTGGGACGCCGAGCTCGCCGACGTCCGCGACGCCGTCCTGCACCTACAGCACCGACCGGGTATGTGACCAGGAGGAGTTCATGTCAGCAGTCGAGACCGTGCGCGGACCGGTGGACGTCGCCGACCTCGGCCGGACGCTGATGCACGAGCACGTGTTCGTGCTGTCCGCCGAGTCCGCGGCCGACGGGGCCTGGTGGGACGAGGAGGAGCGCGTCGCCGACGCGGTGGCCCGGCTGCGCGAGCTGCGCGACCTGGGCGTCACCACGATCGCCGACCCCACCGTGTGGGGCCTGGGCCGCTACGTGCCGCGCATCCGGCGGATCGCCGAGCAGGTGCCGGGCCTGAACATCATCGTCGCCACGGGCCTGTACACCTACAACGACGTGCCGTTCCGCTACCTGCACCGCGGCCCGGGCGAGCTGCTGGACATGCCCGAGCCGATGGTCGGCGACTTCGTGCGCGACCTGACCGAGGGCATCGGCGACAGCGGCGTCAAGGCCGCCTTCCTCAAGTGCGCGGTGGACGCCCCCGGCCTCACCCCCGGCGTGGAGCGCGTGCTGCGCGCCGTGGCCGCCGCGCACCGCGAGACCGGCGCCCCGATCACCGTCCACACCCACAGCCCGAGCCAGGCGGGGCGTCCCGTGCTGGACCTGCTCCGCGCGGAGGGGGTGGACCTGACCAGGGTCGTGGTCGGGCACGCCGGCGACAGCAACGACCTGGACTACCTGACCGCCCTGGCCGACACCGGCGCCGTCCTCGGCATGGACCGCTTCGGGCTGGACATCCTCAACCCCACCTCCGACCGGGTCGCCACGGTCGCCGCGCTGTGCGAGCGCGGCTACGCCGACCGCATGGTGCTCAGCCACGACGCCAGCTGCTTCATCGACTGGTTCGGCCCCGATCCGGAGAGCGTGCGCAAGCTGGCGCCCAACTGGCACTACCGGCACATCAGCGACGCCGTCCTGCCGGCGCTGCGCGCGGCCGGGGTCACCGACGCCCAGATCGACCAGATGCTCGTCGAGAACCCGCGCCGGTACTTCTCCGCCCGCTGACCGTCCCTCCCCCGGGCGGCGCAGGCCCGGTCTGCGCGGCAGGCGCCCCCTCCGGGGCGCTCACCACTCGACCTGGAGGGCCGTCAGGCCGCGGCCGACCAGGCTGCGGTGGTAGGCGACCCGCTGGGGCGGCAGGCGCAGGCCGGGCAGCCGGGCGGTGAGCCGCTCGAACGCGATCCTCATCGTCAGGCGGCTGAGCGCGGCGCCGACGCAGTGGTGCACACCGTATCCGAACACCAGGTGGTCGCGGGCGTTGGCGCGGCGGATGTCGAACCGCTCGGGGTCGGGGAAGACGGTCTCGTCGTGCCCGGCGGAGTCGGCGTGCAGCAGCACCTGGGCGCCCGCCGGGATCGTCACGCCGTGCAGGGTGACGTCGGCGGCGGCGGTGCGGAAGCTGCCGAGGCTGGCGCCGTCGATGCGCAGCGTCTCCTCCACCATGCCGGGGATCAGCGACGGGTCGTCCAGCAGCGCCTCCCAGCCGCGGCGTTCGCGCAGCAGCCGGTAGAGGGCGTTGGACAGCCCGTTGGGCACGGTGTCGTTGCCGCCGAGCAGCAGCGCGCTGATGGTCTCCACCACCTCCCGGTGCGACAGGACGTGCGGGACGAGCCCGGCCAGCAGCGACACGAAGTCGTCGCGCGGCTCGGCGCGGCGCTCGGCGACCAGGCGGTCGAGGTAGTCCAGGTAGCCGAGGAAGTCGCGGGCCAGCTCGCGCTGCCGGTCGGGCGGCTGCGGCGACAGGAACAGCTGGAACCACGACCGCACCCACCGCTTCACCCGCTGCCCGTCCTCGGGCGGGACGCCGATGAACGCCGCGGCCAGCCGGGCGGACGGCGGGTGGGCCAGGTCGGCGACGAAGTCGGCGCGGCCCGCGGGCAGCACCGCGTCGACGGCCGCGTCGACCTGGGTGCGGAAGGCGTCGCCGAGGCGTTCGACGGCGCGGGGCGTGAACGCGCGGGAGATCGCCCGGCGGATGGTCGTGTGCCGGGGCGGGTCGAGGTTGGCGGCGAAGTCGTCCAAGAACGAGCGGTGCTCCCCCAGCATCTCCTTGACCTCGTCGGTGAGGGTGCGGGAGAGGGTGAGGGATCCGACGCTGGAGAACCGCGTGTGGTCGCGGTAGGCGCCGCGCACGTCGTCGTAGCGGGTGAGCACCCACATGCGCAGGTGGTCGCTCCAGAACACCGGCTGCTCGCGGCGCAGCCGCCGCAGGAACGGGTAGGGGTCGGCGACGTGCCAGTCGGCGGTGACGTCGAAGTCCTCGGCGGTGTGCGCGGGATTCGACGCGGGATTCGACGCGGGATCCCGGGCGGGGCCCGGGGCGGGCACGGGGGCGGGCGCCGGGGTGGTCACGGACGGCCTCCGGTGAGGATGTCGCGGGGGTTGACGACGAGCATCTGGTGGATCTGGGCGTCGGTGACGCCCCGCTCGCGCAGCGCGGGCAGCACGTCGCGGGGGATGTGCAGCAGGTGGTAGTTCGGGTGGCGGCGCCGGACGACGTCCCAGTCGAAGCGGTCGTTGTAGCAGTACGAGTCGTGCGACAGCACCATCCGGTCGGCGTGGCCGCGTTCGCACAGGGCGGCGACGGTGGCGACGCGGTCCTCGAAGGGGGTGGTCTCGATGCCGAACCGGTCCATGCCCAGGTACGACCCGGCCGCGATGAGCTCCTCCAGGTAGGCCAGGTCGGTGGAGTCGCCCGCGTGGCCGATCACGACGCGGGACAGGTCGACGCCCTCCTCGGCGAGGATCCGCTGCTGGTCCAGGCCGTTGCGGGTGGACGCCTCGCTGTGCGTGGTGATCGGCACGCCGGTCTCGCGGTGGGCGGCGGCGACGGCGCGGATGACCCGTTCCACGCCGGGCGTCAGGCCCTGCGGCCCGGTGGCGCACTTGAGCATGCCGGCCTTGACGCCGGTGCGGCCGATGCCCTCGGTGATGTCGCGGACGAAGAACTCGGCGAGCCGGTCGGGGCCGCCGAACAGCGTGCCCGGGCCGCGGTTGCCGAAGTAGGCGGGCAGCGCGTCGTAGGTGTACAGGCCGGTGGCCGCGACGATGTTGACCTCGGTCTGCTCGGCGACCCGCCGCACCGCCGGGACGTACCGGCCGAGGCCGACCACGGTGAGGTCGACGATCGTGTCGATCCCGGCGGCCTTGAGCTCCGACAGCCGGGCGGCGGCCGCGCGGGCGCGGGCCTCCAGGTCCCAGCCCTCGGGGATGTCGGGCCAGTTCCACAGGATCTCGGGGCTCAGCCCGAAGATGTGCTCGTGCATCAGCGTGGCGCCGGGGTCGGCGACCGGCCCGCGAACCGTCTCGATCATGCCGTGGGCACCACCGGGAACCAGGGGTGGTCGAACGGCTCGTTCACCTTCAGGCCGAGGCCGTCGGTCTGCCCGTAGGGGGCGCCGGTGTAGAGGGCGGCGGCGTCGAAGTAGGTGGCGGTGAACGACAGGCGGGGGCGGTCGCGCCGGTTCTCCGGGGCGCCGTGGACGACCAGGGCGCTGTGCACGGTGGCGTCGCCGGCCGCCAGGTCGAGCGGTTCGGACAGTTCGAGCGTCTCCAGCCACGGGTGGTCGGCGAGGGCGTCGTCGCCGTCGCGGACGAAGCTGCGGCCGAGCGTGCCGTACCGGTGCGAGCCGCTGTAGAAGCGCAGCGCCCCCATGTCGGCGGGCACGTCGTCCAGGGCGAGCCAGACGGTGAGCATGGCCGAGCGGTCCATCGGCATCCACGGGAAGTCCTGGTGGAAGGCGGTGGCGCCGTGGCCGTCTCCGGCGGCGGGTTCCTTGACCAGCAGGTTGGTGACCTGCAGCCGCACCGCCTCGACCCCGGTGAGCAGGCGGACCGCGCCGCGTCCCAGGCTGGGCGACAGCGCCAGCGCGGCGAACGCCTCGTCGTGGCGGGCGATGTCGCGGTCCTGGCCGAAGGCGCGGTCGACGTAGCCGTTGCGGAAGCGCCCGCGCCGTCCGGCGAGTCGGGCGAGCGCGCGTTCCCGCAGGCCCGCGACGTAGTCCGGCTCGACCAGGCGGGGCAGCAGGGCCCAGCCGTGCTCGCGGAAGCGCGCCGCCTCCTCGTCGGTCACCTCGCGCACCGGTGCGCGCAACGCCGCAGCGCCCATGGGCATCGCCCCTCGCCAACGGAGCCGGGTCCCGTGCAGGCCGGGTCTTGTGCAGGACGGTAACGCCGCCGAAGCTGTTGAGCAAGCGCTTGGTATTCCGGGAGGCCGTCAGATGACCCGTCCGCCCCGTGGTCCCCGCCCGTTCCGGTTCGCCGCCGTGCTGCGCCTGGCCGGTTCCGGCCGGGCCTGGGCGGACAAGGCCCGGCGCCTGGAGGATCTCGGGTTCGCCGCGCTGCTCGTCCCCGACCACCTGGTCGGCCCGCGCCTGGCCCCGGTGGCGGCGATGACGGCCGCCGCGTGCGCCACGTCCCGGCTGCGGGTCGGCACGCTGGTGTTCGCCAACGACTTCCGCCACCCGGCCGTGCTGGCCAAGGAGGCCGCCACCGTCGACCTGCTGTCGGACGGGCGGCTGGAGTTCGGGCTGGGCACCGGCTGGATGGCCCGCGACTACGCCGGCGCCGGGCTGCGCCTGGACCCGCCGGGGGTGCGCATCGACCGGCTCGCCGAGGCGGTCGCCGTGCTGAAGGGGCTGTGGCGCGGCGGCCCGTTCACGTTCGCGGGCGAGCACTACCGCGTGGACGGGCTGGAGCAGGAGCCGCGGCCCGTCCAGCGCCCCGGGCCCCGCCTGATGCTGGGCGGCGGCGGGCCGCGCATGCTGCGGCTGGCCGCCCGCGAGGCCGACATCGTCAATTTCACCCTGCGGGTGCGGGCGGACGGCTCCGGCCCCGACACCGCCGACGGCGGCCCGGACGCCTTCCGCCGCAAGGTCGCGCTCCTGCGGGAGGCGGCCGGCGAGCGCCTCCCGGCCATCGAGCTCGGCACCTCCGTGCTGCGGGTGCGGCCGGGCGCCGCGGCCGCCGCCTGGAGCGCCGCCGCCCCGGACGCGCAGGCCGGCACCCCGCAGGTGCTCACCGGCGACGTCGCCGCCGACCGCGACCTGCTGCTGCGCTGGCGCGAGGAGTGCGGCCTGTCGTACTACGTGCTGCACGACGAGCGCGACCTGGACGCCTTCGCCCCGGTCGTCGCCGCCCTCGCGGGCACCTGATCCTCCGTTCGCCGGACCCGCGCGCCGCCGCCGCCCGCCGGACGTGCGACATTAGATAGAGGTCGGCTGAGCTGGGAGGGCGTGACGATGCCGCGTAAGGCGCCGGTGGACGACTTCGACGACTCGAACCTGGAGGTCGGCAAGCCGAAGACGTGGGCGGCGGGCGTGCCCGGCGTGGCCACCGCGCTGCGCCACTCCTGGGAGCAGATGGGCGCGCGGCGCTCCGCGCTGACCCTGCTGCGCGTCAACCAGAAGCAGGGGTTCGACTGCCCGGGCTGCGCCTGGCCCGAGGGCGACCACCGGCACGTGGCCGAGTTCTGCGAGAACGGCGCCAAGGCCGTTGCCGAGGAGGCCACCACCCGCCGCGTCACCCGCGAGTTCTTCGCCCGGCACACCGTCGCCGAACTGGCCGAGCGCACCGACCACTGGCTGGGGCAGCAGGGCCGCCTCACCGAGCCGATGCTGCGCCGCGCGGGCTCCGACCACTACGAGCCGGTGACGTGGGAGGAAGCGTTCGACCTGCTCGCCCGGGAGCTGAACGCGCTGTCGTCCCCCGACGAGGCCGTCTTCTACACCTCCGGCCGCACCAGCAATGAGGCCGCGTTCGCCTACCAGCTGTTCGCCCGCGCGTTCGGCACCAACAACCTGCCCGACTGCAGCAACATGTGCCACGAGTCGTCGGGGTCCGCGCTGACCGAGACGATCGGCGTCGGCAAGGGCTCGGTGCTCCTGGAGGACCTGTACCGGGCCGACCTGATCTTCGTGGTGGGGCAGAACCCCGGCACCAACCACCCGCGCATGCTGTCGGCGCTGGAGCAGGCCAAGAAGGCGGGCGCGCGGATCGTGGCGGTCAACCCGCTGCCGGAGGCGGGGCTGATGCGGTTCCGCAACCCGCAGCGGCCGTCCGGCGTCGCCGGGCGCGGCACGGCGCTGGCCGACCGGTTCCTGCAGATCCGGCTGAACGGCGACCTGGCCCTGTTCCAGGCGCTCAACCGCATGCTGCTGGAGTCGGACGCGCCGAACGCGCTGGACCGCGAGTTCATCGCCGCGCACACCACCGGGTTCGACGAGTTCGCCGCGCACGTCAAGGCGCTGGACTGGGACGACGTGCTGGAGGCCACCGGCCTGACGCGCGCCGAGATCACCGCGACGCTCGGGGACGTGCTGGCCGCCGAGCGCATCGTGGTGTGCTGGGCGATGGGCCTCACCCAGCACCGCAACTCCGTGCCCACCATCCGCGAGATCGTCAACTTCCTGCTGCTGCGCGGCAACATCGGCAAACCCGGCGCGGGCGTGTGCCCGGTGCGGGGCCACTCCAACGTGCAGGGCGACCGGACGATGGGCATCTACGAAAAGCCCAGGCCCGAGTTCCTGGACGCGCTGGCCGCGGAGTTCTCCTTCGAGCCGCCGCGCCGGCACGGCCTGGACACCGTCGACGCCATCCGCGCCATGCGCGACGGCCGGGTCAAGGTGTTCTTCGGCATGGGCGGCAACTTCGTCCGCGCCACCCCCGACTCGGCGGTGACCGAGGCGGCGATGCGCAACTGCCGGCTCACCGCGCACGTGTCCACCAAGCTGAACCGCTCGCACGCCGTCACCGGGGAGCAGGCGCTGATCCTGCCGACGCTGGGCCGCACCGAACGGGACGTGCAGGCGTCCGGGCCGCAGCTGGTGTCGGTGGAGGACTCGATGGGCATGGTGCACGCCTCCCGGGGGCGCCTGGCGCCCGCCTCGCCGCACCTGCTGTCGGAGGTGTCGATCGTGTGCCGCCTGGCCCGCGCCGTGCTCGGCGAGGGGACGGGCATCGACTGGGCGGCCATGGAGCGCGACTACGACGTGATCCGCGACCACGTGTCGCGGGTGGTGCCGGGCTTCGAGGACTACAACGCCCGGATCCGCCGGCCCGGCGGGTTCACGCTGCCGCACCCGCCGCGCGACGGCCGCCGCTTCCCCACGCCGTCCGGCCGCGCCGCGCTCACCGTGAACGAGCTGGAGGTGCTGCGCGTGCCCGAGGGGCGGCTGCTGCTGCAGACCGTCCGCAGCCACGACCAGTACAACACCACCATCTACGGGCTGGACGACCGCTACCGCGGCATCCGGGCCGGGCGGCGCGTGGTGTTCGTCAACCCCGCCGACCTGGAGGCGCTGGGGCTGGCCGACGGCCAGACCGTCGACCTGGTGTCGGAGTGGAGCGACGGGGTGGAGCGGCGCGCGCCGGCGTTCCGCATCGTGGCGTACCCGACGGCGCGCGGCTGCGCGGCCGCCTACTTCCCCGAGACCAACGTGCTGGTCCCGCTCGACAGCACCGCCGAGGTGAGCAACACGCCCACGTCCAAGTCGATCGTCGTCCGCCTGGAGCGCCGGTAGGGCGGGTCCGCCGGAGGATAAGCTCGGCGCATGACCGACCTCCCCGAGCGGCGCGACCCCCCGCCCGCGGCGGAGCTGCGCGCCTCCGACGCCGACCGCGACCGCGTCGCCGCCGTACTGCGCGAGGCCGCCGGCGACGGCCGGATCAGCATGGACGAGCTGCAGGAACGCCTGGAGGCGGTGTACTCGGCCAAGACCTACGCCGAGCTGGAGCCGCTGACGCGCGACCTGCCGGTCACCGGCAGTCCGGGGCCGCCGGTCCCGCGCGGCGGCGCGCGGCTGGCCACCGGCGAGGAGCCCACCTGGCGCACCGGGATCGGGGTGCTGAGCGGGTTCCACCGGCAGGGCGTGTGGGCCGTGCCGCGGAAGTTCACCGCGTTCGCCTTCTGGGGCGGCGGCAAGATCGATCTGCGGGACGCGCGGTACACCTCGGGCGAGGTCCGCATCCGCGCCGTGGCCGTGATGGGCGGCATCGAGATCATCGCGCCGGACGACATCACGGTGCACGTCAAGGGGCTGGGCGTCATGGGCGGCTTCGACGGGCGGGCCAGCGGCCCGGGCGCCCCCGGCGCGCCCCGGGTGGTCGTCAGCGGGTTCTCGTTCTGGGGCGGGGTGGGCGTCAAGCGCAGGTCCCGCAAGCGCGACCGCGACGAGGACGGCGGCGACGCCTAGCGCGGGGCGAGCTTGCTGCCCGGGTAGGGGCTGAGCAGGGTCTCGCGCCACGGGCCGTCGAGGAACCGCCGGGCGCGCTTGCGCCAGGAGATGAGCCGGTGGTCGGGGGCGACCTCGTCGTCGAGCCCGAGCGCGGCGTCGCGGGCCCGCTGCAGCGCCAGGTGGGCGTCGATGTCGGTGCCCCACAGGACGACGGCCTCGGCGTCGCAGAACTGCACCTCGTACGCGCCGACCAGGCGGTGGCCGTGGTCGGCCAGCAGCGGCGCCCGCTCCTCGCGCACGGCGGCCAGGTAGTCCAGCACCGCGCCGGGCCGCACCCGTACGCTCTCGAACACGTACAGCGGCGCGGCGTACCCCTCGGCCAGCAGGTCGGCCACGGCCGGGCTGCCGGGCGCGGCGCCCAGCGGCCGCGAGTACGCGCCGAAGCGCAGGTCGTCGATGTCGGACAGGAACAGCTCGGGCCGCACGTCGGCGTAGATCTCCAGCATCTGCCGCCAGCCGCCGTCCCAGCCGCCGTGGCAGTCCCACAGCGTCACCACCTTGAACTGGGGGTGGCCGGTGATGCCGACCGCGTAGAACGCGCCGACCAGGTCGATCTCGCGGGACCGGATCGAGGTGCCCGCGGCGAGCTCGGCGGCGCCGGGCGCGCGGCGGTCGTCCTCGCGCTTGTAGCCGGTGAGCCAGCGCAGGTACTCCAGCGGCCGCCGCGAGTCCATCGGGTGGAACTCCACCTCTTCGAGCAGGTAGACGCCGCGGCGCATGGGACCTCCCGAGCCAGCCGAGCGAATGCTTGCTCGGGACCTTAGACACCGCGTTCCCGCCGCGCAAGGCCGGGCGGCCGCGGCCTACGCCTGCGCGGCAGCGGACGCGGCGGCGCCTTCCGGCCCGGCCTCCTTCACCGCGGCCTCCTTCACCGCGGCCTCCTTCACCGCGGGGCCCTTCGCCACGGGCAGGCGGCGCAGCAGGCGCGGGCCGAACACCGAGACGGCGGCGGCCACCGCGGCCGACCCCAGCACCACCGTCCAGGCGGCCGGGCCGAGCGGCACCGACCCGAAGAAGTGGCTGAGGCCCGGCGTCTCGATGACGACGGCGAGCACCAGCACCGAGGCGGCGCAGGTCGCCAGCACGGCCGGGCTGTGCCGTCCCATCTGCAGCGTCTGCGCCAGCTGGGTGATGACCAGGGCGGCCAGGCCCATGGTGCCGGCGCGGCGGCGCCGCCCGGTGAGCCGGCCGATCTGCCAGGCGAGGATGGAGCCGAGCGCGGTGACCAGGCCGCGGGCTGCGATGGCCTCGTGCAGCGGGTCGCCGAACGGGCCGCGGCGGGCCGGGCGCTCGCCGTCGCCGTCGGGCGGCGCCAGCGCCACGGCCAGCGCGGGCATCATGTCGGTCAGCGTGTTGACCAGCAGCAGCTGCCGCGTGCTGAGCGGGGCGCGCCCGCCGACGGCGGTGCCGTACACGGTGAAGGCGATCTCCCCCGCGTTCCCGCCGACCAGGATGGACACCGCGTTGCGCACGCTCTGCCACAGCATCCGGCCCTCCAGCAGCGCCTCGGTGATGCCGGGCAGGTCGCTGCCGGGCAGGACGAGGTCGGCGGCGGAGCGGGCGGCGGCCGAGTCCCCGGCGCTCAGCCCGATGCCGACGTCGGCGAGCCGGATCGCCGCGGCGTCGTTGGCGCCGTCGCCGGTCATCGCGACCACCCGTCCGGCCCGGCGCAGCGTCTGCACGATGCGGACCTTGTGCTCGGGGCCGACGCGGGCGAACACCGACGTGCGGGCGATCCGCTCGGCGCGGTGCCGGTCGCTGAGCCGGTCGAGTTCGGCGCCGGTCAGCACCCGGTCGGCGTGCGGGACGCCCAGCTCGGCGGCGACGGCCTGGGCGGTGGCGGGGTGGTCGCCGGTGATGACGACGACCCGGATGCCCGCCTCGGTGAGCGTGCGGATCGCGGCGGCGGCGTCGCGGCGCGGCGGGTCGGCGATGCCGACGAACCCGAGCAGCGTGAGCCGCTCCTCCTCGAGCGCGGCCCTGCCCTCCTCCAGCCGGGACGCCTCCGGCCGCGCCTCGGCGACGGCCAGCACCCGCAGGCCGCGTTCGGCCAGGTCCCGCACGACGCCCCGGGACCGCTCGCGCCGCTCGGCGGTGAGCGCCGCGGTGCGGGCGCCGGACGCGACGCGGTCGCAGCGCTCCATGACGACCTCGGGCGCGCCCTTGACGACGAGGGCGGGCCGGTCGCCGTCCCATCCGGTGGCGGCGGAGAAGCCGCGGCTGGGCTCGAACGGGGTCTCGTGGACCAGCCGCCAGCCGTCGTCGCCGCCCAGGTGCGCGGCGGCCGCGTCGAGGACGGCGCGGTCGGTGGCGTGGCGCGGCCGCTCCGCGCCGCGCCCCTGCGGGCAGGCGCGCGCGGCGGCGGTCAGCACGCGCCGGCCCAGCGCCGAGTCGAACCCCGCCTCGCCCTCGGGGCCGCTGACGGTGGTGACGCGCAGCCGCCCCTCGGTCAGCGTCCCGGTCTTGTCGAAGCACAGGGTGTCGACGCGGCCCATGGTGCCGAGCGTGCGGGAGCTGCGCACCAGCACGTTGCGGCGCGACAGGCGGCGCGCGGCGGCCAGCTGCGCCACGGTCGCCACCAGCGGCAGCCCCTCGGGGACGGCCGCGACCGCGACCGCCACGCCCGACGACACCGCCTGCCGGACCGACGCGCCGCGCAGCAGCCCGAACGTGCCGACCAGCGCGCCGCTCAGCGCGGTCAGCGGCAGCGCCACGATCATCAGCTCGTTGAGCAGCGCCTGCAGGCGCCTGGGGGCGGCGCCGCGGCCGGCCAGCGCGGCGGCGCGCCCCGCCTGCGTGGCCGCGCCGGTCGCGACGACGACGGCGTAGGCGCGGCCGGTGAGCACGGTGGTGTCCTGGTAGAGCATGCAGGTGCGGTCGGGCAGCTCGGCGCCCGGCACGGCCTCCACCGACTTGGCCACCGGCAGCGACTCGCCGGTCAGGCTGGCCTCGTCGACCTCCAGGTCGTCGGCGGCCAGCAGCCGGGCGTCCGCGGGCACCAGGTCGGAGGGGCCGAGCGCGATGACGTCGCCCGGACGCAGCTCGGCCGCCGGCACGCCGTCGGTCGGCACCGGCTCGCCGCGCCGCACCCGCGGGTCGTCCCACGGCCGCCGGTCGCCGTCCGCGCGGACCCGGCGGACGGGGGGACGCTGGTCCAGCAGCAGCTCGCGCAGCGCCCGCTCGGCCCGCGCCCGCTGCACCCCGCTGATGAGCGCGTTGCCGGCCATGACCCCGCCGACCAGCCCCGCGTCCACCCCGGAGCCGACGACGGCGGACGCGGCGGCGGCCAGCACCAGCACCGTCGTCAGCCGGTCGCGCAGCTCGTGTCCGGCGGCGCGGGCCACGTCGGCGATCAGGCCGCCGCGGCGGCCAGCCCCGCCGGGCAGCGGGACGGGGATCGGCGGG
>NZ_BAABDO010000129.1:0-17445 GCF_039539665.1 Actinomadura keratinilytica | reverse complement strand
GAACGCGACGCCGCGCGCCGCGAGGCGGCCGAGGCGCGCGAGGCCGCCGAGCGGGTCGCCGCCGCCAGGCTCGCCGCCGAGGACGAGCGCGACCGGGTCGTCGAGCGCGAGAGCGAGCTGCTGTCGGCGCTGGAGTCGGCCCGCTCGGAGCTGGTCACCCTGCACTCGCGGCTGTCGGACTCGGAGACGATCGTGGAGGGGCAGCGGATCGAGGCCGCCGCCGCCCGCCGCGCCGCCGACGACCTGCGCGCCGCCCTGCACGAGGCCGAGACCAAGCGCGGCCAGGCCGTGGCCGACCGCGACCAGATGCAGGCGCGCCTGCACGAGTGCGAGCAGCAGAACTGGCAGCTGTCGCGCACCGTCGACGAGCTGCGCGCCGCGCTGACCGCGCTGACCGGCGAACGCGACGCGGCCCGCGCCGAGGCCGAACGCGCCCGCCGCCAGATCGACGCGCTGACCGGCATGGTCGTGCCCGACGCCCCCGACGACCGGGCCGCCGCCGGCGGCCGCCCGGGCGGCGACCGTCCGGTCAACGGCACCGGCCCGGTCAACGGCACCCGGCCGGCCGCCGAGCCGGAACCGCCCACCGGACTGCACTCCCTGAACGGATTCAGGCTGCCCCACGCGGGCTGAAGTCCCACGCGGGCTGAGCGAACCGGAAGGAGGTGAGGCCCCACCGCAGAGCACTGGCCCTGTCAGACCGGCCGCCGCGCTGCACCGGGACGGCGCGGCGGCCGGCCGTGCTTCAGCCGCGGTCCCGCAGCCGGGCCGCGTAGTCGACGGCCCCCGCGTGCACGGCGGCGTGCACGGCGCGGGCGATGCGCGCCCCCCACGTCGAACGCGGCCCCGCGAACGGCTCCGCGCCGCCGGACTCCGGCACCGCGGGCGCGGCCACGCAGATCGCGTCGGACGCGGTGCCGGTGCAGGACCAGCCCGCCTCCAGCAGCGCCTGGGTCTTGGCCTCGGTGGCGGTGACGACCGCGTTGACCAGGGCGGCGTCGCCCAGCGGCACGGGCACCGCGACCACGATGTTGATCGTCCCGGGGGCGGTGCCGTCCAGGCGGACGGGCGCCAGTTCCGGATCGGCGGCGCCCGGGGGCGCGGCCGCCCACGTCGGCACGCGCAGCCCCACCGTCGCCGACACCGCCACGCCCTCGTCCTCGGCCCGGACGGTGCGGTCCACGGACGCGGCGGTCATCATGGCGACGCCGCGTCCCCGCAGCCCGTAGGCGTCCGCCAGCTCCCGCAGATGCGCCTGCGGATCCAGCCGCGCGTACCCGCCGGGCACCTGCGCGTTCAGCACCCACCCGACCGGCCCGATCCCGCCGCCCAGCAGCGCCGAGGAGATCGCCCGCAGGCCCGGCCCGGTCCGCCACACCGTGGCCGCCAGGCGCGCGCCGTCCTCCTCCCGCCAGCGGGTCTCCAGCCTCACCGGCCCTCCCCGCGTGAGCGCTCCAGGGACAGCACGGGGCGGCCGTCCGGGCCCGGCGCGACGTGCACCCGCGCGCCGAAGTGCGCGCCGACCACCTCGGCGGTGAGCACCTGCCCGGGCGGGCCGGACGCCGCGACCCGGCCGCCCGACAGCAGCACCAGCGCGTCGGCGTACTGCCCGGCCAGCGTCAGGTCGTGGACGGTGGTGAGCACGGTGAGCCCGTCGTCCCGCCGCAGCCGCTCCACCAGGTCCATCACCTGCTGCTGGTGGCCGATGTCCAGCGCGGTCGTCGGCTCGTCCAGCAGCAGCACCGGCGCCTGCTGCGCCAGCGCCCGCGCCAGCACCACCCGCTGCCGCTCCCCGCCCGACAGCCGGTCCAGGGGGCGCCCCGCCAGACCGGTCAGGTCGAGCCGCTCCAGCACCTGCGCCGCCACCGCCCGGTCGCGGGCGCTCTCGCGGCCCAGATGCGGGATGTAGGGGGAGCGGCCCAGCAGCGTGTAGTCGAACACCGTCATCCCCGGCGGCAGGTTCGGGTTCTGCGGCGCGTAGGCCACCAGGCGGGCCCGGCGGCGCGGCTTGAGCGACCACGGGTCCGCGTCCGCGACGCGCACCGCGCCGCCGCGCGGCCGCACCAGCCCCAGGACCGCCCGCAGCAGCGTGGACTTGCCCGCGCCGTTCGGGCCGATGACCGCCGCCCACGTCCCGGCGGGCACCTCCAGCGACACGCCCCGCAGCACGGGCCGCCCCTCCAGGTCCACGTCCAGACCGCGCACCGAGACGCTCATGTCTCCGCCCGCCCGCGGACGGCGCGCAGCACCAGCACGAAGAACGGGCCGCCGACGAACGCGGTGACCACCCCCAGCGGAAGCTCGCCCGGCGCCACGATCGTCCGGCCCACCAGGTCGGCCGCGGTCAGGAACGCCGCGCCGCCCAGCAGCGACAGCGGCAGCACGATCCGGTACGAGCCGCCCGCCAGCCGCCGCACCACGTGCGGCACCACGACCCCGACGAACCCGATCAGCCCGCTGACCGCCACCGCGCACGCGGTGGCCAGCGACGCGGCGGCCAGCACGGTCAGCCGCACCCGCGCCGCCGACAGCCCCAGCGCGGCGGCCTCCTCGTCGCCGACGCTCAGCACGTCCAGCAGCCGTCCGTGCAGCAGCAGCGTCGCCACCGCCACCGCCGCGTACGGCGCGATCATCGCCAGGGTCGGCCAGTCGGCCAGCCCCAGCCCGCCCAGGATCCACGAGTAGATCCGCTGCAGCTCCTCCGCCTTGGCCTGCTGCAGGAACGCCTGCACCGACGCCAGGAACGACGACACCGCCACGCCCGCCAGCACCAGCGTCGCGGTGCCGGACCCGCCGCGTCCGGCCGTGCTGCCCAGCCCGTACGCCAGCGCGACCCCGCCGAGCGCCCCGGCGAACGACGCCAGCGGCACCGCCAGCGTCGGCCGGTCCGACAGCACGACGATCACCAGCGTGGCGCCGACGCCCGCCCCGGCCGCGGCGCCCAGCAGGTACGGGTCGGCCAGCGGGTTGCGGAACACGCCCTGGTAGCCGGCCCCGGCGACGGCCAGCAGCCCGCCCACCACGGCGCCCAGCAGCACCCGGGGCAGCCGCAGCTCGAACAGCACGTTCCGGTCGACGGCGGCCAGCCCCGAGTCCACGTGCACGAACGGCAGCCGGTCGGCCAGCGCCTTCACCACCCCGGCGGCCGGCAGGCCGGCGGGCCCGATGAGCAGCGCGGCCAGCATCGCCGCCAGCAGCACCAGCACGGCCACCGCCAGCGGCAGGGGGCGCAGCCGCGCCGCCTCCCGCGTCCTCACTGAAGTGTTCTCACGAGAGCGTTCTCACCGCGTCCGCGGCCTCACCGCGCCGCCGACGCCTTGCCCACGGCGTCCGCGATGGCCTGCACGAGCTCCGGCAGCCGCGGACCCCAGCGGGAGGCGACGGCGTCGTCCAGCTCCACGACGTTCCCGCGCTTGACCGCGGTCAGGCCGGACCAGCCGGGGCGCTTGCCCACCGCGGCCGCGTTCTGCCCGCAGCACTTGGTGTCGGCCAGGAACACCAGGTCGGGGTCGCTCTTGAGCAGGTGCTCGCGGGACAGCTGCGGGTAGGCGCCCGCCGACGGCTGCGCGTCGTCGGCGATGTTGCGCAGGCCGAACAGCGCGTACACCTGCCCGACGAAGGTCTTGGACGTCACGCTGTGCAGCTGCTCGTCCAGCTCGTGGTAGTAGGTGAGCGGATCGCCGCCGGAGGCGCCGGCCCGCTTGGCCGAGTCCACCGCCTGCTGGATCCGGCGGCGCATGTCGTCGGTGAGCCTGCGGGCCTGCTCGGCGCGGCCGGTGGCCGTGCCCAGGTCCATGATCTCGTCGTAGGCGTCCTCGAGGCGGGTGGCGGCGGGCTCCAGCAGCACCGGCACCTTCACCTTCTCCAGCGCCTTGACGATGCCGTCCAGGTCGTCCGACAGCACCACCAGGTCGGGCTTGTACCCGATGATGGCCTCGGCGTTCGGCTTGAACCCCGACAGCTTGGTCTTCGGCGCGTCCGCCGGGTGGTCGGAGTACTCGTCGACCGCCACCACCTGCGGGCCCGCCCCGATGGCGAACAGCGTCTCGGTGTGCGTGGGCGACAGCGACACGATCCGCTTGGGCACGCCGGGCAGGGTGACGGTGCCGTTGGCCGCCTGCACGGTGATCGCGCCGCCGCCTCTCGCGTCCCGGCCGGACGAGGTGTCGTCGTTCGCGCCGCCGCACGCCGCGGTCAGCGTCAGCGCGAGGGTCAGGGCGGCCGCGCCCAGGGCACGTAGCGGTCTCACCGGAGCCTCCAGAGGGCGGACGGGCCGCCCGCGACGGGCCGCCCTTCCGCGAGGGTCGACGTCATCCGCGCGCGGGAGGCGACCTGGCTAGGCCGTGCGGGGGACGGCCATCACAGTTGCGGGACAGCGCCGGAATCGCACCGGACTTCGCTCGTCGCGCGCTCGACCGGTCACGTTATCAGCCGTTCGTCCGCTTCCGACAACGGGTGTCCGGCCCCGGTCCGTCGCTGCGCCGCGCCGCCCGGCGCGGCGTGCCGACGACAACGGCGGCGGCCGGCTCACCGGGGGGCGAGGTGGTGAGCCGACCGCCGCCGGCGGCGGGGGGCGGTCGGAGGTCAGCAGGCCGGGACCACGGGACCGTCGGAGCCGGTGTAGACGTAGGCGTCGGCGACGTACCCGGCGCCGACCTTGTTCCAGAGGTTGCTGGTGCCGTAGGTGCCGGTGACCGTGGTGCCGCGCCGGTAGCAGGTCAGGTACACCGTCCCGCCGTCGGGCACCGAGCCGATCGCCGAGCTGCTGGTGCTCGCGCTGGACCGCACGGTCAGCGGGGCGCCGGAGGTGTTGACCGTGCCGGCCGGGCCGATGCAGACGTTGCGGCTGGTGTAGTTGGCCGTGCCGTAGTAGGTGATCTGCGTCCCGTTGAACTTGATCTTCTGGTCGACGCCGTTGAGGCGCTGCTCGTAGTGCAGGTGCGGGCCGGTGGAGCCGCCGGAGGTGCCCACGGTGCCGATCTGCTGCCCGGCCGCCACGCTCTGCCCGACCGTGACGAACTCGCCGGACAGGTGCGCGTACCGGGTGCGCCAGCCGCCGCCGTGGTCCAGCTCGATCCACAGCCCGTAGCTGGTGCTGCCGGTGTTCTCCACGCGGGCGACGGTGCCCGCCGCCGACGCGGTGACCGCGTCGCCGTCGTCGTTGGTGCGGTTGAAGTCCACCGAGTTGGCCGGGCTGTGGTTGGTGCGGGTCTGCCCCGACCACACCTGCCCGCAGGGGAACGGCATCTGGAACGTGGGCGCGGCCATCGCCGGTGCGGCGGGCAGCAGGGCCAGGACGGGGGCGGCGGCGAGCAGGACGGCGGTCGAGCGTGCGGGCACTCTCATGGGCGGCTCCGTTTCGTCGGTGTGCGGGGGCGACTGCGTCAGCAGGCGGGGGCCACCGGATCGTCGGACCCGGTGTAGAGGTAGACGTCGGCCACGTAGTGGCCGGGGCCGATGCGGTTCCACAGGTTGCTGGTGCCGTACGTGCCGGTCACCGTCTCACCCCGGACGTGGCACTCGATGACGACGTTGGCGTAGTTGGCCGCCAACCCCACGATGCCGGCGGAGGTGCTGGCGGACGAGCGCACGTTCAGGGGCGCGCCGGCGGTGCGGACGACGCCCTTGGGACCGCTGCCCGTCCACAGGTACGTGACGTTCACCCAGGCGTTGTCGGTGAGCCGCAGGCCGTCCCAGAAGGTGCCGTCGGCCAGGTCGATGCCCGCCGGGTTGGCGACCGTCCGGCCGAACTCGTCCTTGCCGCCGTTGTAGCCGTCCTGGTAGGCGGCCTGGGCCTCGGGCTTGCCCTGGGGCAGGTTCGTCCACATCTGCCGGACCGACGAGGGGTTCCAGTAGTCGTCGCGCGTGTTCCAGGGGCCGACGTCCCACACCGGCGCGTACTCGCAGCGCGAACCCGACGTCGTGCACACGCGCACCGAGTACTCGCCGGCGTTCTTGGCCGACAGCCCCCGGCGGGACGGCAGCGCGACGAAGTGGTCCCTGCTGGTGATGACGTGGCCGTTGGCCGTCGTGCCGCCGACCAGACCCTCGCGGGTGGCGTAGATCCGGTACGTCTGCGCGGCCGCGGCCGCGCTCCGGCGCTGCGCGACCCGCTCGCCGGTGAGCCGCACGGACGACACCGCGGGGGAGGCGCCGCCGGGCGCGGCCGACAGCACCACCCGCACCTGGATGCGGCGGGACGGGGCCGGCAGCACCTCGCCGGCGGGATGCCACTCGGTCCACTCGGTGCCGCCCAGGTGCGCCCGCACCTCGACGGTCGCGTCGCCCGTCACCTGCGCGCTCACCCGGTTGACCGGTTCGGGCAGGTCCTTGGGGGCGAGCAGGAGCTGGCCGGAGGCGACGGCCCCGTCCAGGGCGGCGGGGCCGCTGCGGGTGTCGCGGAGGCGGAGGGCGTGTCCGTCGTGGCGGACGTTGACATCGTCGCTGTCGATGACCGACAGGTCCGGTGTCCAGTCGGTGTCCGCTTCGGCGGTGCCGGGCAGGGCGATCAGGGACGCCGCGACTCCGAGCGCCACGGTTCCCTTACGGATCAGCGGGAGCATGACCAAGAGAGTGAGCGTGAGTGATCGCCGCGGCAAGCGTTAAGAATCTACGAAACGCTTCTTCGTATTTCGGCTCACCGTGCACCCGCTCCAGCTAGGAACGGTCCCGAGCGGCCGCCCGCACGGCGCGGCGGCCTCGACTTCCACCGCTCGGCGCACCGCGCTCGGCCGGCCTGCGCCCGCTCGTTCACCCGCCGCCCCGGCTCAGGCGGGCCTGGTGTTCCCGCGCCGGAAAGGCGGTCCGGTGCTCCCCGCCGAGGCCGGCGCATGCGGACGCCGGGTCAGGCGGCCGCCGTGCCGCCTGCGCGTGGCCGGTGCGCGCCACCGGTCCGCCTCCCGCCGGACGGGCTGGAGCGCCGGGGCGGGCGCGGTCGGTCCGCGGATGCCGAATAACTCGCTTAAGTTAAGCAAACAATTCGCAGGATGGGGAGCTTGTCCGTGCAACGGTCCGGCCGAGCCGCCGAACCCGCCCGGCCCGCACCGCACGCCGGGGAGCCCGCGGTGCCGGCCGACGGGGTGGAGATCGAGCGCGCGCTGGCCCGCTTCTCCCACCTGCTCAACCGCAGCCGCCGGCACGGCGCGGCGACGGTCGGGGCCGGGGTGCCGGTCGACCGGGCGGCCGTCCCGGTGCTGCGGCTGCCGGCCGACTCCGAGCCGCTGCGCCCGGGGGAGGTGGCCGGCCGGCGGTCGAGCCGTCGCACGTCACCCGGCAGGTGCAGCGGCTGGTCAAGGCGGGGTACGCCGAACGCCTGCCCGACCCCGACGACCACCGCGCCTTCCGCGTCGGGCTGACCGCCCGGGGACGCGACGCGGCCGACCGCATCCGCCGGGCCGGGCGGCAGTGGACGAACGACGCGCTCGCCGGATGGCCGCAGCCGCAGCGCGAGCGGCTCGCCGTCCTGTTCAACCGCATGGTCGACGACCTCCTCGCATACTCCGAGCACCGGCGGATGCCCTGCTGCGAGGGCCCGCGCTGAGAGACCCGCGAACCCGGCCGCTCGCCGCCGCCGGGCGCCGCTACCGTCCGGTGTCCGCCCGCGCTTTCCGCGCGGGGCCGCGAAACGCTGTCCGCCGCAATTCGACGGCATGCGCATGGCCTGCCGGAGTAGACGCACGGTCAAGGAAATGTTCATCCCGTGTCAACGGCCCTCCGCTGACGTTCCGGCAGCTGAGAGCCGGCGCCGGAAATTGGGTCCCCCGGGCGAGATCGAATACCGTGACTTGATCGTTTGCTCCTGCGAAGCCGCCATTGCGGCGGCCGTTCACCGACCGCGACGAGGAGTATTGCGAAGGGATCCCTGTTGCTAGAGACGGTGTTCCGGACCGAGGACGTGCCGCCGGCGGACCGGTTCGACTACTGGCGCGAGTTCCTCAGCGCCACGCACGCCCCCATGGAATTGAGCAGCGAGTACGCCGGCGACTTCCGCGCCTGGCAGCGCAACCTGCACCTGGGCGAGGTGACGGTGTGGCCGACGTCCTTCCAGCCGCTGGTGTTGCACCGCACGCCCAAGCTGATCCGGCAGTCCGACCCCGAGGCGTTCCACCTGTCGCTCATCCTGAACGGCACCGGAACCGCCGACTGGGGCGACCGGCGCGCCGCCTATGCCCCGTACGACCTCCATGTGCAGGACACCTCCCGGGCGTGCACCATCCGGGCCGTCGGGGGCGGGAGCATGCTGCGGTGCGTGGGCGTGGAGATCCCCCGCAGGCTGCTGCCGCTGCCGGACGGCCTGGCCGGGCGGCTGGTCGGCGGCGGCCTGACGGGGCGGTCGGGCTTCGGCGGGCTGCTGACCGGGTTCCTCCTCCAGCTCGCCAGGAACACCGGCGCCTACGGTCCGGCCGACGGCCCGCGCCTCGGCGGCGTCCTGGTGGACCTGGTCGGGGCCATGTTCGCGCACGTCCTCGACGCCGAACGGGCGCTGGCGCCGGAGACGCGCACGCGGACGCTGCTGATGCGCATCCGCGCCTACATCGCCGAGCATCTGCACGACCCCGACCTGACCCCGGCCGCCGTCGCCGCCGCGCACCACATCTCGCGCAGCTACCTGCACCGGCTGTTCCGAGCCGAGGGCGTCTCGGTGGCGACGTGGATCCGCATGCAGCGCCTGGAACGCGCCCGCCGCGACCTGGCCGACCCGCGGATGGCGGCCGTGCCGGTCCACCAAATCGCCGCCCGCTGGGGCTTCACCTATCACTCCGCTTTCACCCGGGCCTTTCGCACCGCATACGGCACGGCGCCCAGCGAGTACCGCCGCGAAACGCTCGGCGGAGCCGCGGCGTAGCCCCTCTCGCCGAACGCGTGGACGCACGGCAAAGCCGAACCGGAACGTCCGGTCAGCGACACCCCGCCGATCGCTTGGCGGCCTGGACCACGTGGCCGCCCGACGACGAGGCCGCCGGACGCCCGGCGGCCTCGTCCCCGGCTGCCCGCCGCCCGATGACCGGCGTGCGACCGGCCGAACGGACCGCGCCGGGCAGGCTGGGCGCGGCGTTCGGACGCTACTGGGCGGCCGCCACGCTGTCGGCCGCCGGAAACGGCATGCTGTTCGCGGCCCCGCCGCTGCCGGCCGCCGGCGGCTACGTGCTGCTGCTCCTGCTCGCCGTCCGGCGCATGGCCCGCCTCGCCCCGTCCGGCCGCGCCGACGGAGCCCGGCGCCCGGGAGAAGGCGGCACGGCCGCCCGCCGCGTCCACTGGTTTCCCTGCCGTGCCAAGGGGCACGCTGCTGGCTGGACCGGCCGCCTCTGGGCGTCGGCGGCGGTCGAGGCGGGGCCGTGAACGAAGAACGCAGGGACGACGACGCACGCGCGGAGGGGGCCGCGGCGGGGGCGCGGCAGGTGCCGCCGCCGCTGGTCACGGCCGCCGGCTACGGCTGGCGGCTGCTGGTCCTGGCCGCCGTGGGCTACGGGCTGGTGTGGATCTGCACCAAGCTCACCATCGTGGTGCTCCCGATCATCGTGGCGCTGCTGCTGTGCGCGCTGCTGCACCCGGTCACGGCGTGGCTGGCCCGGCGGGGGCTGCCGCGGCTGGCCGCCACCTGGATCACCCTGCTGCTGTCCATGGTCGTGCTCGGCGGGGTCGGCACCTACATCGTCATCGAGGCGAACGCGCAGTTCCCCCGGCTGGCCACCGAGGTGCAGCAGACCGGCCGGGAGGTGCAGCGCTGGCTGGTCGAGGGGCCGCTGCACCTGAAGACATCGCAGCTGCAGCGGTACGTGGACGAGGGCGTGAAGTACCTGGAGACCCGCCGCGGCGAGCTGGCCACCACCGCGGTCCAGGCCGGGCGGCTGACCGTGGAGATCCTGGTCGCCTTCATCTTCATGCTGTTCGTCCTGTTCTTCCTGCTCAAGGACGGGCGCCAGATCTGGGACTGGCTGATCGGCGGGCTCGGGTCCTACCGGACGCGGGTGGACCGCGCGGGCCGCGCGGCCTGGCGGACCCTGTCGCAGTACGTCCACGGCACCGTCACGGTGGCCGCCATCAACGCCGTGGTGCTGGCGATCGTGCTGGCGGTGCTGGGCGTGCCGCTGGTCGCCCCGCTCGCGGTGATCATTTTTCTGGGCAGCTTCATCCCCATCGTCGGCATCCTGGTCAGCGGCACCCTCGCCGTCGCCGTCACCTTCAGCGCCAAGGGCCTGTGGGCGGCGGTGATCTTCCTCGGCATCCTGCTCGTCGAGCAGCAGATCGAGGGGCACCTGCTGCAGCCGCTGGTGGTCGGCCGCTGGGTGCGGCTGCACCCGCTGGGGATCATCGTGGCGCTCACCGTCGGCGGCGTTCTCGCCGGAATCCCCGGCGCCGCCCTGGCCGTGCCCCTGGCCGCCGTCGTCTACCGCGCCTGGCCCGCCCTGCGCGCCGCACCCGGACCCGCCGCACCCGGACCCGCCCCCGCCGCCCCGGCCGGAACCGGCCACGCCCCCTCCGACGCGGAGGACAAGGCCCGCACCCGGGATGATCCGCCCGGGCACGGCGATTGACCACCTTATCGATGGGTTTCGTTGGGTAGGTCGGTTCGGGAGGTGGAGCCGTGGCGTCCGAGGCCGCGCGCACCGGGGATCCGGCGGAAGGCGTCCAGGGGCGGCGCCGCGGGTGGACGGTCGGCCGGGCGGCGGCGTCCGCGGTGCCGGTGGCGTTCGTCCCGATCTGGAGCAGCGGGTACATCGCCGGGACCATCGGCGCGCGCGCCGGGCCGACGCTGGCGCTGGTGGCGTGGCGGTTCGTGCTGGCGGCCGCGGTGCTGGGCGCGATCGCCGCGGCGACGCGGGCGCCCTGGCCGCGCGGCCGCGCCGTGTACGCGCACCTGCTGGTCAGCGGCGTGCTGCTGCAGACCGTCCAGCTCGGCGGGGTGTTCCTCGGCCTCGGGCGCGGCGTCCCGGCGGGCCTGTCGTCGCTGATCCTCAGCGCGTGCCCGCTGGTGGTCGCCGCCGCGGCGGTGCCGCTGTTCGCCGAACGGCTGACCGCCCGGCAGTGGGCCGGGCTGGCGGTCGGGCTGCTCGGCGTGCTGGTCGCGGTGAGCGGCCGGCTGTCGGGCGGCGGCGACCTGACCGGGTACGCCTTCACCGGCCTGGCGCTGGCCGGCCTGGCCGCCGGCACGCTCTACCAGAAGCGGTTCGGCCGCTCGGTGGACCTGCGCACCGGCACGACCGTGCAGCTGGTGGGCGCCGCGGTCACCTGCCTGCCGCTGGCGGCCGCCTACGGCGGGCTGGACGTGCCGATGACGGCGGCGGCGCTGGGCTCGCTGGCGTGGCTGGCGACGGTCAACTCGATCGCCGCGCTGCTGCTGCTGTTCGTCCTGCTGCGGCGCAGCTCCGGCGGGGCGGCGACGAGCCTGCTCTACCTCGTCCCGCCCGTGACCGCGCTGCTGGCCGTGCCGATCCTCGGCCAGGACATCACCGCCGGCGTCGCCGCCGGGATGGTCGTGTCCGCCGCCGGCGTCCTGCTGGCCACCGTCGGGGAATTCCGCCCGGAGAGCTGACCGCCCGCCGCCCCGCGCGGCGCCCCGGTCAGCGCGACGCCGCGGCCGGGTGCGGCGGCAGCAGCGCGGGGCGGCCGGAGACCTGGGCCAGCGCGGCCTCGACCGCCGCGGCGGCGTCGGCCGGGTAGGTGCCGGTCCGCCAGGCGACGAAGCCGTCCGGACGGGCCAGCAGCGCGCCCCGGGCGCCGATGCCGACGTCCTCGTGCCAGGTCCCGGACGGGTCGGCCAGGTCCGCCGAGCCGATCCGGTACACGTTGAGCGGCACGCCCAGGCGGGCGGCGGCGGCCGGCGCGGCCTCCGTCCAGCCGGGCGCGTCCGGCCCCGCGAACAGGGTGAACCGGGAGCCGATCAGGTCCAGGGTGGAGGTCTCGGCGCCGTCGCGCCGCAGCCACCGGTGCGGGAGCCGCGACCCGGGCGTGCCGTCGAGCAGGCCGGTGATGTCCTCCAGCGACGGCAGGTCCCGGCTGCCGCCGACGACCGCCGACGACGCGTACCGGTACCCCAGGTGCACGACGGGCGCGCCGGCCGCCCCCGCCGCCGCCCGCTCGGCCACGGCGCCGGGGCTCCAGTGCAGCCGGGGGTCGCGGTGCCGCAGCAGCGCCTGCTCCATGGTGAACACGGCGACGGGGCGGCGCTCGGCATCGTAGCTGTCCAGCAGTGCGGCGCCGGCCTGGTCGCGCAGCACGGCGGCCAGCTTCCACGCCAGGTTGTGCGCGTCGGCGATGCCGGAGTTCAGTCCGAACGCGCCCTGCGGCGGGACGGTGTGCGCCGCGTCCCCCACCAGGAACACGCGGCCGTCCTGGAAGCGGCGCGCCACGCGGGCGGTCGGCCGCCACGGCAGCGCGCTGAGCACCTCGACCTCCAGGTCCGGCACCCCGACCGCGGTGCGGATCAGCGCCCGGCAGCGCTCCTCGTCGTACCGCTCCCCGTCGTCGGCGATCACGTGCAGCGCCCACCGCCGCCGCCCGTCGAGCGCGGCCAGCCGCCCGGTGGCGTCCGGATGCGTGATGTCGGTCAGCACCGGCACCCGCGGGACGACGGCCGTCAGGTCCGCGCGGAAGAGGATGTTGAGGGTGCGGCGGCCGACCCGCCCGGGGCCGTCGCAGCCGATGCCGAGCAGGGCGCGGACCGTGCTGCCCGCACCGTCGGCGGCCACCAGGTAGTCGGCGCGGACGCGCCGCTCGCCCGCGGGGCCGCGCACGGTCGCCGTCACGCCGTCGGCGTCCTGCCGCAGGCCGGTCAGCTCCGTGCCGAACGTCACCGTGGCGCCGCGCTCGGCCGCCGCGGGCAGCAGCACCGCGTCCAGGTGGTCCTGCGGGCAGCTGCCGGGGACCGGCGCGGGCGTCAGCAGGTCGGACGGCCCGCCGACGGCCAGCATGGGATGGGTCTCCGGCACGGTGCACTCGGCGGGCGCGGTCCGCAGCTCGGCGAGCGTGCGGACGGTGCGCCGCCAGATCCGGTCGGCGGGCACGTAGCACTCCTTCTCCACGGCCTGCTGCAGGCCGACCTCGCGCATCAGCTCCAGCGTGCGCCCGCTGAGCCCGGTGGCGCGCGGATGGTCCGACGGTGCCGCGCGCCGCTCCACCACCAGCGCGCGCACCCCGTGATGGCCGAGGAACACGGCCATGGCCAGGCCCACCGTGCCCCCGCCCGCGATCAGAACCGGCACCTGCGTCTCGCCCATGATGTCCCCCTTCGACTACGCACAGCGTATGTTCGATTACATAAAGCGACATCATGGGATAGTCCATCAGCCGGTCGGCGCGCGCCGCGCCGCACGCCCGGGGCGCGCGGTCTCCCCGCCGTGTCTCCTCACCGCGGGCGACGTCCCCCCTCCCGCGGCGGAGACGCATGTTCATCCGGCCGACGGGAGACAGCGCGCACCGTCGCAGCAAAGGATGTGACGCACGGAGAGCATCCGATGACGCAACCGATGCAAGGGGGGACGCCATGCAACGCCACGCGGTCATGTTCCGGATCAAGCCGGGCAGCCAGGACGCCGTGCGCAAGCTGATGTCGGGGTACCGGGCCCCGCGGCAGCTGGCCGACGGCAAGTCGCGGCTGATCAGCACGTCGGTGTTCATGAAGGACGACATCGTCGTGCGGATGATCGAGATCGAGGGGGACCTGCCGACGCTGATGCGGCACCTGTCCCAGGATCCCAACATCCAGAAGCTGGAACGCGAACTGGAGCGGCACCTGGCCGAGAAACGCGACATGAGCACGCCCGAAGGGGCGGCCGAGTACTTCCGCAACGCGATGATGGAGACCGTCACGACCCGTATGGCGCCGCCGCCCGAGCCCGCGCTCAGCGGCCACTGACGGCGCCGGACCGGCGCGCGGACGCTCCGGCGGAAAGGGCGCCGGTGCCCCATTCCCGCGGCGCGGGGAGAAGGCCGCTCGATGATGATCGCCGGGGAAGTGGCCCGCCTTTGGGCAACGCATGGGAATTCAGGGGGCGCTCGGCGGTATATGTCCATTGCCGCACGACGTGCCGAGCCGCCGGACCATCGCCGCCCCGGCGCGCGGATAGCGATCGGCGGGCTCGCGTCCGGCGGCGCTCCCCGCATTCACCGTCATTTCGCGGTGCCCTGGAACGGAGGCGCAGGCAGTGGAACCCGTGCGCGTGCTGATCGCCGACGACCAGCCGCTGGTGCGCGAGGGCCTGCGGGCCACCCTCGCGCAGGCGGACGGCATCCGGATCGTCGGGGAGGCGTGCGACGGGCTGGACGCGGTGCGGCTGGCCCAGGCGACGCGTCCGCGAGTGGTGCTGATGGACATCCGCATGCCGGGCCTGGACGGCCTCGAGGCCACCCAGCGTCTGTGCGGCCCGGACGGCGTGCCCGGCGTGCGGATCATCATGCTCACCATGTTCGACCAGGACGAGCACGTGTTCGCCGCGCTGCGCGCCGGGGCCGGCGGGTTCCTGCTCAAGGACGTGCCCGGGGAGAAGATCGTCGAGGCGGTGCGGGTGGTGGCCGCCGGGGACGCGCTGCTGGCCCCGGCCGTCACCCGCCGGCTGATCGCCGAGTTCGCCCGCCGCCCGACCGTCACGCCCGCCTCGGCGGCCGCGCTGGACGGGCTGACCGCCCGCGAGACCGACGTGTGGAAGCTGCTGGTGCGCGGCTACGGCAACGAGGAGATCGCCCGGCTGCTCTCCCTCGGGGAGAGCACCGTGAAATCGCACGTGCAGCACCTCTACCAGAAACTCGGCGTCCGCGACCGCGTCCAGCTGGTCATTCACGCCTACGAGTGCGGATTGCTGCGGCCGGGCGTCGCGATGACCTCCGCCGAGCGGATGAGCTGACCGCCCCGCGGGGGACGCGGCAATTCAGGTCGGCGTGGGAAGACGCGGGTGAAATACCGCCCTAATGTGATGGGCATCGTGTTTTTTCCAGGGAAATCGGGAGTGTGAGCCGCCGTGTCTGATCGGACCCTCATCGTCGCCCGTCTCAAACCCGGCGGGGCCGACGGCGTCGCCCGGCTTTTCGCCGAGTCGGACGCGTCGGAACTGCCCCGGGCGCTGGGCGTCGTCCGGCGCCACCTCTACCAGTTCCACGGACTGTATTTCCATTATGTCGAATTCGCGGGGGACGCGCGGGCGGCGGTGGAGAGCGCCCGCGGGCGCGCCGACTTCCAGCGGCTCAGCGACGACCTGCAGGACTACGTGATGGCCTACGACCCGGCGACGTGGCGGACGCCCAAGGACGCCATGGCCGAGGAGTTCTACCGGTGGACGCCGGAGGAGGGCCCGCAGGGGCCCGCGCTGCGCGGGTTCGCGCCGCCCGGTGCCGCCGCGCGGGGGACCGGATGAAGGGCGGCGCCCCGGCCGCCTCGGACGGGCGCGCCCAGGTCGCCGGACGCTGGGTGCGGTGTGCGGGCTGCGGCGCGATCGTGTACGTCCCCAGGCTGACCAGGGCGCTGGGCGTGTGCCCCGACTGCGGGCACCACCACCGCCTGCGCGCGGCCGAGCGCCTCGGCCACCTGCTCGACCCGGGGTCGTTCACCGCCGCGCCCGACCGCGTCCGCAGCGTCGACCCGCTCGGCTTCCGCGACCGGATGCCCTATCCGGAGCGGCTGGCGAAGGCCCGGGAGAGCACCGGCCTGGACGACGCGGTCGTCCGCGGCCGCGGCACCGTGCAGGGCAGGCCGGTCGTGGCGGCCGTCATGGACTTCGCGTTCCTGGGCGGCAGCATGGGCTCGGCGGTCGGCGAGGCGGTGACCCGGGCGGCCGAGGAGGCGCTGGCGACCCGCACGCCGCTGCTGCTCGTGGTGGCCTCCGGCGGCGCCCGCATGCAGGAGGGCTGCCTGTCGCTGATGCAGATGGCCAAGACCGCGCAGGCGGTCCGCGCCTGCGCGCGCGCCGGGGTGCTGACGGTGAGCGTGCTCACCGACCCCACCTTCGGCGGGGTCACCGCGTCGTTCGCCACGCTGGCCGACATCGTGCTGGCCGAGCCGCGCGCCCTGATCGGGTTCGCCGGGCCGCGGGTGATCGAGTCGGCCACCGGGCGGGCGCTGCCAGAGGGCTTCCAGACCGCCGAGTACCTGCGCGAGCACGGCATGGTGGACCGCGTCGAACCGCGTGCCAACCTGCGCCCGGTGCTCGCCCGCCTGCTGGCGCTGTGCGCGCCGCGCGCGGCGGACGCCGGGCGGTACGAGGCGCCGCCGCGGCCGGACGCGCCGCCGCGCGACGCCTGGCAGACCGTGCGCTTCGCCCGCGACATCGGCCGTCCCACCACGCTGGACTACATCGGCATGATGTGCACCGACTTCGTCGAGCTGCACGGCGACCGGCTGCACGGCGACGACCCGGCGGTCGTGGGCGGCCCGGCCCGGCTCGGCGGACGCAACGTCATGGTCGTCGGCCACCAGAAGGCGCACGACACCGCCGGCCTGGTGGCCCGCAACTTCGGCATGCCGCACCCCGAGGGCTACCGCAAGGCGGTGCGGCTGATGCGGCTGGCCGAGCGGCTCGGCCTGCCCGTCGTCACCCTGGTCGACACGCAGGGCGCGGCGGCGGGCGTGGGCGCCGAGGAGCGCGGCCAGGCGTGGGCGATCGCCGAGTCGATCGCCGCGATGGCCGAGCTGACCGTGCCGGTCGTCACCACCGTGATCGGCGAGGGCGGCAGCGGCGGGGCGCTCGCGCTGGCCGTGGCCGACCGGGTGCTGATGCTGGAGCACGCCTGCTACTCGGTGATCAGCCCGGAGAGCTGCTCGGTGATCCTGTGCGGGGATCCGGGCCGGGCGGCGGCGATGGCCGGGGCGCTGCGCCTCACCGCGCCGGAGCTGCTGCGGCTCGGCGTCGCCGACGGCGTGGTGCCCGAACCCGGCGGCGGGGCCCAGCACGCCCCCGAGGACGCCGCCGACGCACTGAAGGCGGCCGTGCTGGCCGCGCTGCACGAGCTGGACGGGCTGGACGGGGCCGAACTGGTGGCCCGCCGTCACGCCCGCTTCCGCGACCTGGGGGTGGTCGCCGATGTCTGAACACTTCGCACACGCCGCGGCGGACGACGCGCGGCGCGCCGCCGGGAACGGCATGGTCAAGGACCGTTCCCGGGGGGACGTGACGCACGGCCGCAACGGGGCGACCCCGTCCCGGGACCCGGCCCCGAACGGCGTGGGCGGCGGCCCGTCCGGGCACGGGAACGGCGCCGCCAGCGGAACCTCCGGCACCGGCGCCGCCGGGGAGCGGCACGGCGGCCTGGCGCCGGGCCGGCCCGACCGGGAGGGGCTGCTGCGCGCCCTGCGCGAGGAGGTCGCCTGCCTGGTGGACACCGTGCCCGGGCCGCTGACGCGGCTGGCGGTGAGCGCCGGCGACTGCTCGTTCGAGATCACCTGGGGGCCCGCCGAAGAGCCCGCCCCGCGCGGCGCGGACGACGGGGCGGCCGCGGCCGCCGCGCCGGCCACGCCGG
>NZ_BAABDO010000128.1:0-17712 GCF_039539665.1 Actinomadura keratinilytica | reverse complement strand
CCGACCGTCCTGGCGGCCGCGCAGCGGACGCCCTTGACCACGTAGAGAAACTCCTCATCCGGCGCTATGACCTGCGGGTCTGTGGTGGCCACCACCGCCGGGTGGGAACTCGTTCGAGGGCGCGGGAGGTGGTGCGCGATGGCCTGCGCAACGCCCCGCGCGATCCGGCCCGGTACGTCTGACCTGCCCGAGTTTCATGAACCGGGACTCCTCTGAGCGCCAGCGCGACGGCGACGCGCGCCAGCTCGGCGCCGGGCGTGAGCGGTGCGGGCGGCCCGGTGGTGTGCGCGGTGGTCATGGGCCCCACGCTGGCGCGCGGCCTGGCCGTGCCGGTAGAGGAACCGCGTTCTGTGGATAACCGCTGCTCACGGGGCCCTGATGTCTGCCAATGCACATTGTCGTCACTCAGGGCCGCGCCCCCTCCGGGCGCCTCTGACCTCCGCAAAGGCCAATTTTCAGGAGTCAGCAGGGAAGGGGCGCCGGGCGTGCGCGCCGGTGTGCGCCGAAAACGCCAGAAACCCCGCCGGTGCTGTCACGCTGGCGTCATGGCGCACGTGATGGTCGAGCTGATCGGCGGGCCCTGGGACGGGCACCGCCAGGCCCTCATGACGACGGAAGACCTACAGCGGCCCCGCGGCGAGCTGGGGACGTGGATGCTGCTGGGCGACCACCCCTGGCCGGCCGACGTTCCGGACGGATGCACACCCCGCGCCGTATACGAGCCGGACCCCGCCCCGGCCCCGGCGAACCGCTGGCTGTACCGCGGACTGACCTACACCTGACCCGGCCGCCCGGCCCGCACGCCCGGGCACCGCCAGGCCCTCGCGCGTGCGCGCGTTTTGGCGTGCGACCGGTCACAGTTGTCACTCAGCGGGCCCCGACCTGACGAGCAGGACAAAACGTCACCAGTCGAGTAGTGACGCTTTCCTGTCCTGCCGCCTGCTGTCCCGTCTTTGCGTCACGCCCCACCGTGTAACGCGAAAGGGCGCCCGCGCCCGGTCTTTCACCAGTCGCTGTCGTAGGAGTCGAGTCCGACGAAGGTGTCGCGCATGCGGCCCGCCGAGCGTCCGGCGAGCTGGTCATCGATCCAGTCCAGGCCACCGCGGTCCAGGACGCGTTTGGCGCGGGTGACGGCGACGTAGGCGAGCATCGCCTCGCCCTTGGGGACCTTGCCGGGGCGGCCGGTTTCGTCGGCTTTGGGCTGGCGGAAGTCGCGGCCGATCTTCACGGTGTCCCACTCGGCGCCCTTGGCCTTGTGGGCGGTGGAGATGATGACGTCGGCGTACCGGTCGGACGACAGCCGGTCGGGGCTGACCCCGGGGCGGCATCACCACCGGCACGACACGGCACCGGCCCGGGACCTGGGTGAGGTCCCGGGCCGGTGCCGTGCCAGGGCGGTCAGCGGGTCCAGCCGCGCGGCGTGAGCTTCGGCCCGTCCTGGCCGAGGGCGGCCCGCCGCAACGCCGCCACGGCGTCGGGCGAGGCGGGCGCGTCCCCGGCGGCGCGGCGGCCGGGGCGCCGGTCGGCGGGCAGCGCGTCCGGCCAGCGTTCACGCGCGCTCTGCCGGGTGATCCCGACCGCCTCGCCGAGCTCGGCGTAGGACGTGGCGCCGGTCTGTCCGGCCTGCCAGGCCGCCAGGTCGATGACCGACCGCGCGGCGGCGCCGATCGCGTCGGCGGCGCGCATCATCGCCAGCAGCCCGGCGGCCCGCACCTCCGGCGGCCCGTCGTACGGACGCGCGGGACCAGGCGGGTCGGCCATCACGCGGTCCGCCCACGCCTGGGCCAGCATCCGGACCTCATCCTCGAGCGCCTCGCGCTCGGGCCGGTCCAACTCTCTCCACTTCATGAATGACAGGCTAGCCTGTCAAATCCTTGATCGGGGGATGTGGCCACATCACGCCACCCCGCCCGCGGTCGCCGGAGGGCCCTGGCTGGTCAGGTCGCGGTCAGGGTCTGGTCAGGGGTTTTTCGACTTTCTCGACGCGCGTCTACGCGCGCGCGTAGACACGGCGCGAAAGGCGCAAAACTCGCACCTCGCACGAGTGCGACGCCTCGCAACTGTCGCACTCGGCGCCCACCAGCGTGACGGCAGGTCAGGGGGTTTTCTGCATTTTCTGGACACACCCAACGCGCACGCGCGTGAGCGCCCCGCGGCACACACCCCTCCGGCACATCCGCCGGCCACGGGTGCTTCCCGAGCAGCATCCACGTCCCCAGCTCACCCCGCGGACGGTCCAGGTCCGCCGTCGTCATCAGCGCCTGGCGGTGGCCGTCCCACGGGCCGCCCACCAGCTCCACCACCACGTCCGCCATGCACGCCAGCCTGACACCACGGACAGGGGGTTTCTGGCATTTTTGGCACACACTCACGCGCGCGTTTTGGCGGTGAGACCGGGCGTAGCTCTGGCCTCCGGCAGTCGCGGGTTCGGTCCGGCCGGAAGACACGGGCGCCAAGCAAGCAAGCAAGCTTGCAAGCTTGCTTGCTTGGCGGGTCGCTACGCTGCCGCCGGTACGACTCCACTACCGACGCTGAGCAGGAGGCGAGCGTGGCAGCGCCACCGCACTGGGCCATCGCCACCCACAAGGGCGGGACAGGCAAGTCGAAGCTGATCGAACTCATCGCGGCGGCGGCCGCCGAGAAGGGCGACAACGTCTTGGTCGTCGATATGGACGCCCAGGCGAACGTGACCCGCCGGCTGCGGGCACAACTCCCCGAAGACCCTCGTGAGCGCAAGGGCGCCTCGCTGGCGGCAATCTTGCAGCGCCCCTCCAAGGGGGAGGTGGAGCGCATCCTGGTCAAGTCGGGGTGGGGCGGGATCTACACCGAGCGGATCACCATCGCCCCGGCGCATCTGGACCTGGAGCTGCTGGCGCTGACGGCCAGCCAGGCCGCCAGCTCGCGGCGCCTGCTGACCGCGCTGGCGGGCGTGGTGGACGACTTCGACCTGGTGGTCATCGACACGCCCCCCAACCTGCTGTCGCACCTGATCGACAACGCCTGGACCGCGGCGGACCTGCTGTGGGTGCCGGTGGAGCCGGAGTACGACGCCGTGGAAGCCGCCAAGCGGGTGCAGCAGCGGGTGCAAGAGGACCGGGACGTGCTCAACCCCGATCTGCAGGTCGGCGGGTTCGTCATCAACCGGTTCCGCTCCAGCCTGAACCTGCACAACAAGCGCGCCGAGGAGGTCGGCACCATCATCGGCCCGGACGCGGTGTGCCCGGTGCGCTTCCCCGAGCTGGTCGTGCTCAAGAACGGCAGCGAGTACGCCCAGCCGATGTCCGAGCTCGGCAGCGAGGGCCGGGCCATGGCCGCGTTGGGCGCCGACGCCTACGCCTGGATGAGGAAGCGCAGCGACATGCTGATGGGAGGGGCGGCCTGATGCCCAAGTACGACGACGTCGCCGACGATGAGCAGCTGCTGTCCAGCGACCGCCGCACCGCCCAGGCGCCGGCGGCCGAGGAGCCGTGGGTGGCCATCACCACCACCGTGCCCTCCAGCGTTCGCCGCCAGCTGTCGGTGGCCTGCGCCGTCCACAACGTCAAGCTCAAGGACGCCGTGACCGAGGCGCTCCGGGCGTGGCTGGCCGAACACCCGCCTCGGATGGGCTGACCTGGTCACACAGCAAGTAAGGAAGCAAGCATGCTTGCAAGCTTCCTCGGACGCGGGTGGCGCGGCCGGCCGAGAGCCGAGCCGAGCGCGGCGACGGCCACACCCGCCCCGAGACGCGCTCAGCGCCTCACAGAGCGCCGGACGCGCCCCCTGCCCGCCTGTACCGCCTGTACCCCTCGCCGCGCCGTCCTCGGCGCTCTCAGGCCCGTAGACGCGGCCGGTACGTCACGTGCGCGGGTGACGTACCGGCCGTGACGTACCGGCCGCGGTCTGGTCTCGGGTGCGGTCACGTGGCCGGGGGGCACTCGCACACGCCGTGCTGGCCGCCCAGGCCGCACTCGGGGCATCCGTCGTCGTCGGCCGGGCCGTCGCCGTCGTCGGCCAGGTACTCGCGGTGCCTCCACCCGGAGCACCGGCCGGTGTAGCACGCGCACCCGGGGCACTCGGGGCAGAGGCGGGCCGTCCCGCACGCAGGGCAGACGGTGGGGGCGGGCCCGATGATGGCGTCCTCGGCGTCGGCGTAGGTCTCGCCCGTGGCCGTCATGCGCGCGTGGATCGCCAGCTCTACCTCCCGGGCCCGGGTGTAGCTGATCTCGTGCAGCTCGGCGCGGGCGCGTGCCGCGCGGGTCAGGGCCCGGCTGTCCCTCGGCATGGCTCTCTCCCTCCGGCGGGACGCCCCACGCCCGCCCCGCCGACACGCAGAGACGCATGCATGCCAGGCGTGAGCGCTGAGTCTGGGACGTCTTCTCCTCTGGCGCCCGCGACGGCGTGGGCGGCGCGGGCTCGGATCGGCTGGCGCTACAGCCGGTACGCCGGACGGCAGCGCAGGGCACCGGCGGTGCGCGGGCGTTCGCCGGAGTCCTATAAGGACTCCGGCGAGGTCACCGCGCGATTCGCTCAACCGTCGGCGGACACCTTTACGACGTAAGGGGACCGGGCTTCTTCGCCGGACTCGGCGTCACCGGGGGCTGATCAGGCGCGCTTGAGCGCTTCCTTGCGGCGCCGGAACTCCTCTAGCCCGGAGACCACGCCACCAAGCGCGGCGGCCGCTTCGGCATCTTGGCCGGCGGGCTTAGTAACGGGGTCGGCGTGCGGGTTGCAGTTCGGGCACCGGCCAGGGCGTCCCTCGGAGTCGTACACCCACCGGTAGTGGGGAGATTCGCACCTGCCGCACCACGGCGGCATCGGCACGGAGGTCTTCTGGGCGACCTTGAGCGGCACCGTGGCAGCCCACCATCCCGGCTGTGCGGTGCGGGACATCACCACTGCCACCGCAGATCGTGCTTGTCCGGGGCCCAGATCGTGCGAGAGCACGTATTGGATCGCGTCCGGGGCTGCACCCTGCCGCAGGGCCTCTGCGACCCTCTGCGCCAGTGTGGCGCGCTCCGTCGGGGTGGGTGACCGATGCCCCTCCCAAGTCGCCGCAGCAGCATCTACTAGCTCCAGGGCATCCGCCCCTCCCTCATTCTGGGAAGGATCTTCCTCCTCCTGCTCGTTCTGGGCGGGCACCCCAGACGCTCCAGTCACCTCAGCGTCTCTGTGCGCGCTAGGAGGAGGAGTCTCTTTCTTTCTCTCCTTCTTCTTAGAGACGCCTGGAGAACCGACGGCTGGAGAACCGACGGCTGGAAACCCGTCGTCGGTGCGACCTGCGGAAACGTCGTGTTCGGTGCTGGTGGCACCGACGACTGAAAACCCGTCGTCGGTGCCGGACAGCAGGTCCCACATGGGCGCGTCCGTCACCTCGACGTCGGTCCGCCAGCGCCCACGCTGGTCCTGGCTCTTGGTGACCACCAGGTACCCGGCGCGCTTCAGTTCCCGCGCGGCGGCGCGCATCGCGTCGCGCCCCTCCACACGCCCGCCGACCTCTGCGGCCTGACGCTGGGCGCGCTTCACCAGCTCATCGATCGTGGTCTCCCAGCCCGGCGGGTAGCTCAGCAGCTCCAAGAGCAACCCGCGCGCCCGCCAGGACAATCGGTAGTCGCGGGCCACCACGTTCGGGATCTGGGTCCACTCGACACTGGGGCGCGCACGTCGAATCTTCACCGCGCACCCCCCACCGGGTGACGGGTGCTGTTGGCGCGACTAGGTACTCTCGTCATCGAGACGTCCTTTCTTTCTGGCACGAGGAAGGATCTTCAGGGCCGGGAGCTGCACACTCCCGGCCCCTTGCTTGTCAGGGACGGTAGTCCGTGGATGCGGCCGCGCTGGGGACGCCGCGCGCTCGATTAGGACCGCCCGCCACGTGTTGCAGCGCGTAGCTCGTGGTAGTTCGCGGCGAACAGGGACCACCAATCGTTTGGGTCGCCAGCGGTGATGGCCTGGGCGAGCCGTTTGCCGGAGTCAGTGCGCAGTGCCGCGAGTGAGGTGTCTTGCCATGGTTGAGTCGGGTGTCCCTGCGCCTGGTATTCCTTCGCTTGAAGGAGCGTTTCGATCTTGTCGGCGTCTCGGGCCACGCGGGCTTCCAGCGTCTCGGCGGCCTCGTACTCGGCGACGAGATCTTGGATGACTCTCGCGACTTCGTCGGGCATGCCTGCGGTCTGGTGAGCGGTGACAGCCTCCGGAGTAGCAGTGCGCACGTAGGCACGTCCCACGCTGGGGACGTCACCGATGCGCGTCTCGTGGCTGTCGTGCAGTAGACACAGGGCTGCCGTGTGTCCGACGTCGGCACCCTCTAGGGCTGCGAGCACGATGCCTACGAGTCCGACACGGGCGGTGTGCTCGGCGACACTCTCCGGGGTGGCGATGCGCAAGAGCAACCAGCCCGCCCGGGGGAGCTGCTTCAGGTGGCCCATTTCGTGCAAGAACGCTGCCGCACCGGCCAGGGGGTGCGTGGTGCCCGTCGGGGTGGGCAGTCGAGCTTGATCCCGCACGTACACCCCGGAGCCCACACGACTGTCCAGCCATCCCTCGTCCTTCAGAGTCCGGATGGCGTGCTGCACGGTCATCCGGGCGACCCCGAACTGCTTGGCCAGCTCATGCGAACTGGGCAGCTGCGCCCCAGGGGCGAGCTCGCCGGTGATGATCGCGGCGCGAATGCTCGCCGAGATCTGGACGTGTGCGGGCCGCTTGTCGGCCGGATCGAGTGCTTCCATGCCCCTCACCCTATCTGCCTAGGCAGGTCTATTGACTGGCCTGCCTAGGCAGATTTAACATCGCGCTAGCTCGATATCCAAGCGATCTAGTCAGATTGTCGGATTGTCGGGTGGAGAGCACGCGGCCCCGACGCCATCCCAAACGCCGCCGGGGCCGCGTACCAGACCTGTCCGTTGTGAGAGGAGCCGGTCCGGTGAGATCCATCATCGCGCCCGCACGGTCCGAGGGGTACGCGATGCCCCCGGATGTGCGGCCGCTGTCGTGGGCGCTGTCGCGCATGACGCCGGGTCTGTGGGCGGCGCTGCTGCCGGGGGAGACCCTGGCGGAGGCCCGTGCCCGGCGGGAGGCCGCGGCCGACATTCTGGACGACCTGTTCGCCGAGTACGACGCGGCGGGCGAGGTCGCCGAGGGGGTGTCGGCATGACGACGATCCCCGAGGGCGTCGCCCAGGACGGCGCGCAGGAGTCGGCGGTCGAGTTGGCGCGTGAGGCGCTGGCGGCCGCGAAGGAGGCGTCCACCTACGTGTCCCTTCACGGCGAGGGCCACGACCCGGAGAAGCCGCTGACGGCGATCCGGGACGCGCAGGTCGCGTCCGGGCAGGCCACGCTGGCGGTCGCCGCAGAGATCGCGACGACGCGCGGTGAGATCCGCCAGGTCGCCGAGGCGGTGCGGGAGCTGACGGCGACGCTGTCGTCGGTGCTGGGCGAGCTGGGCGCGCGGGTCACCGACGCCGAGCGCATCCTCTCCGAGGACCTCGGCGAGCTGCGCAGTGAGCTGACCACCGAGGCCAGCGAGCTGTGCACGGAGGTGGCCGAGGCCCGCGCGGCGGGTGTCGCCGAGCTGCGTGCCATCTCCGAGGCCCTGACCGTCCTGGTGGACCGGCCCCGCTGGTGGCAGTGGCGCCGCCGGGGGGAGGGTGACCGATGAGCTGGGATGTCAGGTCCGAGCGGATCACCGCTCGCGCGGCCGCCGACGTGGACAAGGCCGAGGCCGAGAGGAAGCGGGCCGAGGCAGAGGCGATCCGGGCGGAAACCCAGAGCAAGCTGGCCGACAAGGAAGCCGAGCGCCAGCGCCAGGACCGCCAGGAGCGGCGGCAGGCCGCTCGTGAGCGCCGTCAGGAGTTCGCCCAGGCCGTCCGGCGGCACGGTGACCTGGCGTTGCCGACGGTGGCGGTGGGTTCCCCGGCGTTGATCGCCTGGCGCGGGCAGCTGGAGTTCGCGCTGGAGAAGATGAAGCTGGGGCTGATGTCCCCGTTGCTGCCGGTGGCGATCGAGGGCAGCGTGCTCTACAGCGCGTTCCTGACGCACCGGGCGGTGGCCGAGGGGCTGCCGGCGGGCCGGTACCGGGCGCTGACCTGGACGCTGGCCGGTGTGGCGGCCGGGATGAACTTCTGGCACGGCTCCACCGGCAAGGACGGCAGCGCTGAGATCGGTGTGGCGCTCGGGCTGACCAGCCTGCTGAGCATCGTGCTGCTGGAGCTGACGACCGCGCTGCGCAAGCACAAGGAGCGCAAGGCGCGCAGCGGGCGGGGCGCGGCGGAGATCCGGCGGGCGCTGATCCGCCGGGTGCGGTACCCGCGGCTGAGCATGCAGGCGGCGGCGCTGGCGGCCGCGCGGGACATCACCGCCGAGGAGGCGTGGCGGGCGGCGTGGGTGGACCGGTACGGCGTCGGTCCCGAGTCCACGCGCCGGGAGCGGCGTACCGCCCGGGTGATCCTGGCGCGTGAGCAGCGGGCCGCGCGCAAGGCCGCCAAGGCCGGCGGGCTGACCATCGCCGAGGGGTCGGTGCGCCCGGCGTCCGAGCCGACCGCCCCCGACCGGAGGACGGCCCCGGACCAGGAGGCGGTGCTGGCGCTGTTCGGGCTGGACCTGTCGGATGAGGCGCTGGCGCAGTGGCTCGATGAGCCCCCGGCCGGGGGCTCATCGAGCCACCGGCCGGCCCCGGGCGGCGGCGGCCCCGAGGGCGGTTCTCGGGCCGCCGGTGAGCTGGCTCAAATCTCAGATGACCAGCGCGAACGCGGTCTGGCCGAGGAGGACCGGCTCAAGGCGGCCGGTGCGCGCCGGTCCCGGGGGCAGCGGTCCCGCGCCCGTGTGGCCGAGTACATGGCCGAGCACCCGGACGCGACCATCGGCCAGATCGCCAAGGCGCTGCGGATGAGCCCCGCGACCGTCAAGCGGCACCGCCAGGCCCTGCGAGGTGAGCGGTGATGGCCGCCGTCCGGCACCGGCCCCGCATCGAGCGCGGAGCCGACGACTACGGCGCCACCTACCGGATGCGCTGCACCTGCGGCCAGGTCGGCGAGGCGCACGCGTCCCGCCGCATCGCCCAGTACGACCTGGACTCCCACATCTCGACCCTGCCGCGTGTGCCCGTGTTCCGGCAGTGCCGCGACCGGCGCGCGCACGACCGGCGGCCCTGGGAGCCGTGCGCGACGTGCGCGGGCCAGCTGCCGCTGTGGGACGACCTGGCCGGCGGGCTGCGGGAGGCGGGCTGACGGCCGGTCCGAGCGCACCCCGCCCCCCCGGGGTGCGCTTCATCGGCCGCCAGACGCGGCGGTGACCTGCAAGCACACCAGTGAAGGAGATCTGATGACGACGGCCCCGCAGTGGTCTGGGGAGATGCTGGACCGGCCGGAGATGGTGCAGGCGTTCAGCGCCCAGCTCCGCCAGGTGCTGGCCTCCCACGCCGACTACGTCGCGCGGATCCGGCGTGATGCCGAGGCGATGTGGGATGAGAACCCGCCGGAGGGCTACTCGACGTTCGAGGCCTGGTGGCGCGCCAAGTGGGTGAAGGGCCCGCTGGCCGACATCCAGGAGCACCTGGAGAAGGCCGCCGCGCTGACGTTCCGCCTGGAGGCCCGCTACCGCAAGGGCCGCCACGAGATCCCCGCCCGCCGCCTGGCCGCCAAGCAGGCCAAGGAGCTGCCGCAGGGCCAGCAGGCGCCGGTGCTGGGGTCGGGGCAGTTCGGCCGCCGCACGCAGCCCGGCCCGGCGTCCGGCGCGGCGGCCGGGCAGGACGGCGCCGCTGACGGCTTCCTGGACATGATCCGCAAGGACCACTCGGCATGAGCGCCAAGGTCAGCGCCAAGAGCAGGCGGCGCCAGAACCCCGAACTGCGGCGGCGGCGGAACATGGCCGCGTTCTGGCAGGAGCGCTACAACAAGGCGGCCGACTCCGCCGAGCTGGCCGCCATCGCGTTCGACCGGGCGCGGGCCGCCGCGCTCCGCGCCGAAAGCGACGGCCGGCCGGTGATGTACGAGCTGGCGCAGATGCTCAGCGAGTGGGCCGAGCGGATCGAGCGCGCCGAGACCGGCGGTCACGCATCGTGAACATCTTCATGTTCATGTGGCGGGCGCCTGCGGCCCCCGAGGGCGCCCAAGGCGCGCGCGCGACGCGCGCGCGCGAGGATGCCCGATCCGGTCACTGACAGTCAACCCCAGATGGGGAGGGAAACCGTGAGCACCAACGACGACGGCGGCACCGAGGGGCGGGTCGTGCCCTTCCCCCGAGTCGTGCTGCCTCCACCGCCGGAGAGCGACCCGCCGGAGAGGGCGCCGGAGGAATCCGCCGATGACGGCGAGCGCGACGGGGAGCGTGGCGGGGAGACGACGGGCCCGGCCGGTGCCGTGCCGCAGCTGCCCGCCGCCCCGGACATGGCGCCGCCGCTGCACCTGACGATGCCCGCCTTCGTCGCCCCCCAAGGGGAGGACGACACCGACGGCGCCTACACCGGCCCCCACCCCGAGGACCCCGACAACCCCAGCGCGCGCGACACGCTGGCCACCGGCATGGCGCTGGCGACCGCGCTGGGCGTCGCCGCCGCACAGGGGATGTGGCACCGCGCCCGGCACCGCCAGGCCCTGGCAGACGAGGCCCGCGCCCGCGCGGACAAGCAGGCCGCCAAGAACGCCGGCGGCTCGTCCCAGACCACCAAAACGACCAAGACCACCGGGACCAGCGGCGGCGGCTCCAAGAGTGGCGGCTCGCTGGGCGGAGGCGGCAAGAGCAGCGGCGGCGGACGCAGCGGCGGCGGCTCCAAGGGCGCCGGGTCCACCGGTGCCAAGAGCGGCACGGGCGGCACGAAGGGCGCCGGCGGGTCGCTGCTGGGGGGCGGCAGCAGTAAGAGCGGCACGGGCGGCACCGGCAGCAAGACCACCGGCAGCAAGGGCGCCACCGGGGCCGGTTCCAAGGGGGGCGCCGCGTCCAAGGGCACCAGTGGCTCGAAGGGGGCCGCCGGTGCCAAGGGCGCCGACGGCAAGAGTGGCGGCTCCAAGACCGGGGGCGGCTCGAAGACGGGGGGCGACTCCAAGGGCAGCGGCTCCAAGGGCGCCAGCTCCAAGGACGGGGCGAAGGGCAGCAGCTCCAAGAGCGGCAGCACGGGCAGCGACGGCGCCGCGTCCAAGGGCACCGGCTCGCAGCACCACGGCGGGAAGTGGGCCGCGTGGAAGGCCGCGCGGTCCGCGTGGAAGGCCGCCAGAGCCCAGGACGGCGACGCGAAGGACGGCGACGCGAAGGACGGCGGCAAGAGCACCGGCGAGAAGGGACGCGGCGGAGACAAGGCCGCGTCGAAAGGCCACGGCAAGGCCACCCCGCCCAAGGCGGACGGGACCAAGGCGGACGGGACCAAGGCGGGCAGGGCTTGGGAGCGGCAGGAACGGCGCCAGCCGCCCCCGCCTCCGCCGCGGGGGTGGGAAGAGATGCGGCCGCCGCCGGGGGCGGAGCCGCCGCGGGTGTGGGCCGAGCCCGCGCCTGAGGAGTACTGGACCGTCCCGCCTCAGCCGGACCGGCCCGAGCCCGAGCGCCCGGCCGTGGCGGCGCCGCGCCCGGAGCTGCCGCCCGCACCGCAGGCAGCACCGCAGGCCACGACGAAGCCCACGACGAAGCCCACGACGAAGGCAGGAGAGACCACCACCGTGAGCACGCCGATGCCCAAGCCGTCCACCCAGTACCGGGACGCCGACCTGACGATCTTTGACGTCATCGAAGCGGACGCCGACATGGCCACGCAGATCGGCGAGGGCGTCGCCGAGGCCCTGGCCACGGCCGAGGGCTGCGACCGGCTGATGACCAAGCTGGAGGCGCTGCACGCCAAGGTGGTGGACCTCAAAGTGCCGGGCGCGCTGGAGGGCCTGGTGCTGCTGCTGATGGACAAGACCGGCACCGTCAAAGCGCGGGCCGAGGCGATCGCCGAGCAGCTCCCGGCGGCCTCGGAGGCGATCGCCACGGCGGGCAGCAACGCCGAGTCCCGGCACCGGCCGCTGGCCGACGCCGTGCGCGACGCCGGCCACATCCGCCCCGCCGAACGCGAATACCACACCGATTAGCCGGACCCCGGCAGCAGAAACCACCACTTGCAGGAGGACGTCATGGCAGATCTGGAACACACCCCCCAGTCCGGCGAGTCCGGCGGCGAGCCGGGCGGGGCACTGGTGGCGGCGGGCGGTGTGATCGCCGACGCGGTCACCTACGTCGCTGTGGTGACCGAGCTGGCGGTCGCCGGGTTCCGGCTGGCGGGGCTGTCGGAGTCGGTCCGGTCCACCTACCGCTACGTCGAGCGGTGCGCCCGCGGCGTTGACCGCCTGGCGGACCAGATGGCGGGCCTGGCGGTGGACGCCGACACCGTCGCCGAGCACCACGAGGCCGCCGCGGTCATGCGGTCGGTGCTGGAGGCCGCCGAAGCGATGGCCAGCTCGCTGGAGGACCTGTCGACCCTGTTCGGCCACACCGCCAACGAGCACGTCACCGACTACGGGACGGTCGCCGACGCCGCCCAGTCGATGAGCGTGCCGATGGCCGAGGCCGAGTTCTACAGCAACCGCTGATCTGAGAGGAGATGAGTGTGATGGCCGCCTCCGGCCCTGTGCCCGGCGCCCAGTCCGGCGCCCGGCAGACGACGTCGGCGACTGTGACCGTGCAGGTGTCCCCTCAGGTGGCGGGTGCCTGGGGGCAGATGCGCCGCCGTGTGGACGTGGTGCGCAGCTGCACCGGGCGAGTGGCGACGGTGGCCGGGGCGGTGGCCGCCGGCGCCGTGGTGGCCGCGCCCGGCGCCCTGCCCGTCGCGTTGCTCGGCACGGCGGTCGTCACCGCCGCCGGGGCGGGCATCCTGCGCCTGCAGATGCCGCACTCGGGCCACCAGAAGGCCACCGCGACCGTGCTGTACGCGGTGCCGGGCGTGACCCTGTCGGCGCTGCTGATCGGCGAGCGGATCGCCGCTGAGGCCGTTTGGTGGGGCGGCACGCGGCCCTTGCAGATCCTGGCGGTCGCGGTGTGGGCGGCGGGCACGTGGCTGCTGCGGCCGGCGAGGGTGGCCCGCCGCATGGCCACCGCGCCGCCCCCACCGGCCCCCGAGGTCGTCCCGGCCGCGCACATCGATGCGCACCCGGCCGCGCGGTGGTGGGCCGAGCGTGCCGCTCGCGAGGGCGGCCCCGCCGCCGGCACCGTCCTGGAGGGCATCGAGCGGACCGGCGAGCGCGGGATGACCGCGATCATCCGCGCCACCACGGACGGCGAGCCGGTCCCCGAGATCTCCATCCGCCGCCTGTCCGCCTTGATGGACATCCCGGAAGACGAGATCAGCATCAAGCCCGTCCCTGGGCGGGGGGCGGGCGTGCGGCGGCTGACGATCGGCACCGCCGACCCGGCGGCGGCCGACCCCACCACCGTGTGGGCCGAGCGCATCGCGCCCTTGGCGATGCCCGACGCCGTGCTGACCGACATCCGGGTCGGCACCCCCCGCACCGACACCGACACCGCTGACGCCGGTGTCTCGATGATCAAGGAGAGTGACGCGTGACGACGATGCTCGCCCCGTCCGGCCAGGCATCCGGCCAGGTGGTGGAACTGATGCTGGAGGTCCCGCCGGGCAAGGTCATCCAGTACGACATGGCGCGGCTGTGCAGTGCGCTCGGCGTGGACGACCCGACGCGCGTCGCCGTCGAAACCGACGGACTGCGCCGCGCGATCGTCACCATCTACCCGGCCAACCCGCTCGCCGAAATCCGCGGGGTCACCCGCACGGACCTGGTGATGGACCGGCACGGCCGCATCACCGTCGGCCGCTACCACAACGGCCGCCCCGTCCGCCGCCGCCTGTTCGACCCGCGCACCGGAAGCGCACAAAGGTTCCTGCTGTTCGGCACCACGGGCTCCGGCAAGTCCCGGACGGTCCACCTGGAGCTGATCGCCGAGAAGATCAACGGCGTTGTGTCCTGGGTGGCCGACCTCAAGCACGGCCAGAGCGTCCCCGAGGCGCGCGGCGCCGTGGACTGGTTCGGCACCACCGCAGAAGAGACGATCCTGATGCTGGAGGGGGCCGTCGGGGTCGCCAAGGAGCGGATGATCCGCTACGCCCGGCTGGGCCGCACCGCGTTCCTGCCCTGGCACCCCGACCCGCTCCTGCACGTCACCGTGGACGAAGCGAACCGGCTGCTGGAGAAGGGCGCCCCCTACCGGGACCGCGCGACCTACCTGATCCGCGAGCTGGGCCGCACCGGCCGAAGCGTCGGCGTCGGCATCCGCCTGGCCGCCCAAGCCAGCCACCTGGAAGAACTCGGCGGCAGCGACACGCTGAGGGCGATGTTGAAGGAGGGCGAGGTCACGCTGCTGCGCTGGAGCTCGTCCATGATGCGGCAGCTCGTGGCCGACGGGCTGCTGCCCGCCGGGGCACAGCTCATGCCGATCCCCAAGACGTTGCAGCAGGCAACGCTGGTCAGCCAGTTCGACGAAGCCGACGACGACGATGAGGAGGCGGGCGGCACGCAGGGCATGGCCTACGTCCTGTCCAGCCAGCACCCCACCTCGCTGATGCGGCACTACCGCGTCGGCGCCATCGAGCCGACGCCCGGCCTGGACCCCGAGATCCTCGCGCTGTACGGGGACGACGAACCCGCCCGTCTCGAAGCGGCGTCGTGGGAAGCAGCTGGCCGTGCCTACGAATACCGCCACGACCCCCACGCCATGGCCACGCTGTGCGCCCAGCTCGCCAGCGAACACACATCCGACCCGGTCGCGCCCACGCAGTTCGTGCGGGACGAGGCCCCCGCCCCGGCGCCCACCAAGGGGCGCCTGCTGGACGACCGCATCATCGACGTCCTGCGGAACGCTCAGGCGCCCATGACCGCTGACGACATCCTCGCCGGCGTCCTGGCCGACGGCGGCAAGCAGGTCAGCCTCGGCAGCGTCCGCAACACCCTGGGGGGCCTAGTCGACAGCGGCGACGTCGTCCGCGCCGGACACGGCCTGTACGCCACCCCCACCTCCTGACGGCGCGTCCGGGCGCCCCTACCTCACCCGGCGGGGCGCCTCACGGGCCGCCAGGACCCCCGGCGACAGGAAGGAGACCAGCCCCGCACAGACGACCGGCCCACCAGGGCCCGGGCCCGCCAACAAGGGCGGACCCCGCGCGTGCTCCGAACACGCGCAGGGCCCTTGATCCACCACCTGACAGCCCAGGAGGCAGACCCGTGAACATCATCGCGCACCCCGCGATCAGCGGTGCCCACCAGTGCGGCGGATGCAGCACGTGCGGCGGCGGCGGCCAGCTGCCCGGCGGCCGCACCTGCTCGGCCTGCAACGGCTCCGGCCGCTGCTCCCACGGGGGTGGCCGGTGACCCCCGAGACCGACCCGACCCGGATCGACTGGCCCTCGCGCCAGGCCGCCGCGGCGATCCCGTTCGAGGTGATCGACGGCCGTCCGGTCAACCCGGTGGAGCGCACCGGCCGCCGCGGCCGCGGCGAACTGTGGCACTGGGGTGAGGCGCTGGCCGCCGACGCCCTGGTGACGGCTCTCGACCGCACCGGCCGCCGCTGGATCGTCATGGTCGAACGCCGCGACGGGCACGGCTGGGCGATCCCCGGAGGCCATGTGGACCCCGGCGAGACCGCTCTGGCCGCCGCCATCCGCGAGCTGGCCGAAGAGACCGGCCTGTCCCTGCCCGACGCGGACTGGACCGTCACCGAGCCGAGGTACGTCCCGGACCCGCGCGCCACCGATGAAGCGTGGATGGTCACCGTGCTCTGCACGGTCGACCTGGGCGTTCTCAAAGGCGAGGAGTTCCCTCAGGTCGCCGGTGGCGATGACGCCGCCCGCGCCGCCTGGGTGCACGCCGACACCTACGAGGCGCTGGCCGACCACCTGGCCGACGCCTATGGCGGCCGCGTGTTCACCGCCCACGTCGCCATGCTCCAGCAGCACCTGGCCGACGGCGACCCCGGCCCGCAGGTGTGGACCGCCGACCCCGCCCCCGGCGGCTGGGTGTGCGGCGTGCCTGCCCCCGGCACCGAGCTGGGCGTGTGCGGCTACCCGGTGGAGTCCGAGCCCTGCCCGCACCACAGCGCCGGGGAGGCGTCGTGATCGACGTGCGCATGCCCACCTCGGACGGGGCGCGGCTGGTGGAGGCCCTGCTGGTGGCCGCTGATCACCCACCTGACCAGACCAGGAGGAGATCCATGGAGATCATCTCGCGTATCGCCCGCCAGGTCATCCTGGGCGCCGGCGCCTGCCACTACTGCGGCGGCAGCGGCCGCATCGGCGCCTCCAACAAGCGGTGCCGCATCTGCGGCGGCAGCGGCAGCTGCCCCGGCGGGCGGCGGTGACCGGCTCGCCCGCCCGCTGACCCCCGCCCGCTGCCCCTCGCACCGCGCCTGGCCGCCGCGGGTTGTCACTGGCGGCGGCCAGGCCCCCACCTCAGAGAACCTCAGAACCTCAGAACCTCAGAGCCAGATTGGAATGCGATGATCAGCCGCGACATCGACCTGCTGGCGGAGCTGCGTCGGGCCGAGGCCTCGCTGCCTGACAGCGAGGTGCCACTGATCCAGCGGGCCCGGGAGCGCAGTCGGGAGGCCGTCGACATCGTCACCGCCGCTGTGGCGGTTGACCCCACGCTGTCCGACGCCGACCGCTGCTGCCGCGACATCGACCTGCTGGCGGAGCTGCTGTGTCACCTCAGGGTGCTGGCCCGGCAGGCCGAGCAGCACCGTCTGGCCGCCGACGAGCTGGAGGCCGAGCTGGAGGCATTGTCGGCGCGCGTGGTCGAGCTCGCCCGGCGGATCGCCGCCGCGGCCCTGCCGGACTGGGACGCCCCCGCGCGCATCCGGGAGCGGTCCGAGCGGCTGCTGCCCTCGCGCGAGACCCTGGAGGAGATCGCCGACCGGCTCCGCCGGGCGGTCCAGCCCGCACTGCTGTCCCACCCCGCCCCTGAGGCGGTGCGGCTCGCCGCGCTCGCCGATCAGATCGCCCCTCGCCAGGCCTGAGTCCCTGCGCGTCCTCAGCGGGCCCTCAGACACACATCTGAGGGCCCGCTGCTGTGCCTGGGCGCGTGCGCGTGGCGCTCCGTGCCGGGGCGGTCGGACGCCCGTACGGGCCTGCATCCGGGACCACAGCCGCGGGCGTCCGGCCGTCCCGGGGCGCGGGGGTCCAGGGGGCGGCGGAGCCCCCTGGTTCACGACGCTTAACCGACTCTCCGTCGCTCTCCGGATGACCTCTCCGCGCCTCTCCGGCGGCCGCGAGTGGCACCCACTCCTACATCTTGCTACCGGCGATCCTGCGGCGTGGGCGCTCAACCGCCGTCCCCAGCGGAGCGACCCCCGCCGACCGCGGGGGGCCGGCCGAGCCCTCGGCCGGGCGATCAGACGTCTGATCGCATATCTTGCTCCCCACGAGACAGGCGGCCACCGGCCCCACCGCCCCCAGCCACGCGCCCCGAGCTTCACCGGCTGTACCGGGCCTACCCGGGGGCCTACCGGGGGGCCTACGCGAGTAGGGGGCCAGCGGCGAACGCAGCGACTTCCCGATCGTCTACGTCTACGTCTATGGCCTGGTCACGCCCCGAATGTGCAGGCGCGCGCGGGAGCCGTAGACGTAGACATCGCTGCGTGTGGCCTTCACAAGACGTAAGGCGCACACGGTCGGCGGCCGCCGGAACCGGCCCGAAGAGGCCGCACGCCCGGCGGCCGCCGACCGTCCTGGCGGCCGCGCAGCGGACGCCCTTGACCACGTAGAGAAACTCCT
>NZ_BAABDO010000127.1:0-17798 GCF_039539665.1 Actinomadura keratinilytica | reverse complement strand
CTCGGCCGGTCCGATCGCGGCGAGCGCGCGCAGGAACAGGTGCGCGGCGGGCGTCCCGGCGGCCCCCAGCACGGTGATCAGGTCGGCGCGGGCGGCGCGGCGGGCGGCGGCGTTCGGGGCCGCCGCCTCCAGCGTGCCGAGCTGCGCGGACGTCCACACCTCGGCCCGCAGCGCGTCGGGCAGCCCGGGCAGCTCGCCGGCCGCCCGCGCGTACGCCTCGTACACCTCGCGCAGGGCGGGCAGCATGAGCCGGGGGCGGCCGCCGGGCGGGGCGTCCGGTCGAGTGGCGCTCATCGCTCCAGGGTAGGCGCCCCGGCGGGCGGCCGGTCCGCGGCGCCGCGGGCGCCGGTGTTTTGCGAGGATGGGCGGGTGACCACCGAGTACAGCGGAACCGGAGACCCCCGGCGCAGTCTGGAACTGCTGTGGGGCGGGCAGGAGCGGCGGCCCCGGCGCGGCCCGCGCCCCCGCCTGACCGTGGAGCGGATCGTCACCGCCGCGGTCGGGATCGCCGACGCCGAGGGCCTGGAGGCGCTGTCCATGCGGCGCATCGCCGAGGAGCTCGGCGTGTCCACGATGTCGATCTACACCTATGTGCCGGGCAAGGCCGAGCTGATCGACGCCATGCTGGACCGCGTCTGCGGCGAGCCCGCCCCGTCCGACGGGGTGCCCGGCGGCTGGCGGGCCCGGCTGGAGCACCTGGCGCGCGAGCACTGGGCGCTGTACCACCGCCATCCCTGGATGCTGCAGGTGTCCACCGGGCGTCCGCCGCTCGGCCCGAACCTGCTGGACAAGTACGAGTCGGAGCTGCGCGCCGTGGCCGGCCTCGGCCTGACCGACGTGGAGATGGACTCGGTGATCGCCCTGGTGACCGGGTTCGCCCAGAGCGCGGCGCGCACGTCGGTCGAGCGGGCGCAGGCCGAGCGGCGCACCGGCATGTCCGACGGCGAGTGGTGGGAGGCGACCGCGCCCGTCCTGGGCAAGTACGTCGACGCCGGCCGCTACCCGCTCGGCAGCCGGATCGGCTCGGCCGCGGCCCGGGAGTACGGCGGCGCCGTCGGCCCCGAGCACGCCTTCGAGTTCGGCCTGGCCCGGGTGCTGGACGGCATCGAGGTGCTGGTCCGCTCCCGCGCCGGCGACGCCTGACCCCGCCGGGCGGCGGGCGCCGGGTCAGCGGGCCCGGCGGGCCTTGGCGTGCCGGGTCGGCTCGGCCGCCGCGGGGTCCTCCGGCCACGGGTGGCGCGGGTAGCGGCCGCGCAGCTCCGCCCGCACGGCCCGGTAGCCGTCCCGCCAGAACGAGGCCAGGTCGGCGGTGACGGCGGCGGGCCGCCCGGCCGGCGACAGCAGGTGGACCACCAGCGGGACGCGCCCGCCGGCCAGCCGCGGCGCGGCGTCCCAGCCGAACAGCTCCTGCAGTTTGACCGCCAGCACGGGGTGCTCCCCGGAGTAGTCGACGCGGATCCGGGACCCGGACGGCACCTCGATCCGCTCGGGCGCCAGCTCGTCCAGCCGCGCCGCGCACTCCCAGGGCGGCAGGGCGCGCAGCGCGGCGGCCACGTCGATGCGGGCCAGGTCGGCGCGGCGGCGGGCCCCGGCCGCGGTGATCCAGTCGGCGGCGTGCTCGACCAGGGCCGCGTCGTCCACCCGCGGCCACGGGTCGCCGAGCGCGCGGCGGCAGAACGCCAGCCGCTCGTGCAGCGCGGCGGCGACGGGCCGGCAGGTGAGCAGGCCCGGCCCCTCGGCGCGCAGGCCGTCCAGCAGCGCCGCCCGCACCCGCTCCGGGTCGGGCTCGGGCAGCGGACGCACCGTCAGCCCGATCGCGCCGAGCCGTTCGACGCGCCGGGCGGCCACGTCGCCGTCCCGCCAGGCGACCTCCTCGTCCCGCGCCAGCAGCGGCGCGGCGGCCGACCGGGCGATGTCCTCGTCGATGACGACGGCCTGCCGGATGGCGGCGGAGGCGGCCCCGGCGGGACGGTCGGCCACCGCGACGGCCAGCCATTCGGCGCGGGCCGCCGCCAGCGCCGACCCGTCGGCCAGGGCGGCGCCGGTGCCCGAGGCCATCCGGTAGCCGCCGTCGGGCCGCCTGCGCGCCACGCGCTCGGGGAACGCCAGGGCGACCACGGTGCCCGCGACCGCGTCGTCGTGCCCCTCCGCCGGCGGCGGGTCGGGCGGCAGGACGTACGGCAGGGCGCTGCGCAGGCGCGCGGCCTCGTCGCGCCAGCGGGCGGCGTAGGCGTCGGCGGGCGGGCCGGGGCGGCGCAGCGTGCGCCACAGCGCGGTGAGGTCGTCGCCCGCGCCGCGCGGGGGCGGCTCCGACAGCATCGCCACCACCTGCGCGGCGGCGCGCGCCCCGACCCGTTCGGCGCCGTCCACCAGGGCCCGCGCCAGGCGCGGGTGGACGCCGACGCGGGCGAGCACGCGTCCGCGTTCTGTGGCCCGGCCGTCGCCGTCCACCGCGCCGATGGCGCGCAGCGTGCGGTGCGCGGCGCGCATCGCCGCCTGCGGCGGGGCGTCCAGCAGGGCGAGCCCGGCCGCGTCCGGGTCGCCCCAGCAGGCGGCGTGCAGCGCGAACGCGGTCAGGTCGGCCAGTTCGATCTCGGGGCGGGGGCGGGCGGGCAGCCGTTCGTGCTCGGCCCGGCTCCAGCAGCGGTAGACCGTGCCGGGAGCCTCCCGCCCGGCGCGTCCGGCGCGCTGCTCGGCGGCGGCGCGCGAGACCCGCACGGTGGTCAGGGCGCCGAGGCCGCGGGCGTGGTCGGTGCGGGGTTCGCGCGCCAGCCCGCAGTCGACGACGACGCGCACGCCGGGCACGGTGAGGCTGGACTCGGCCACCGAGGTCGCCAGCACCACCCGCCGCCGCTCCCCCGGCGCGAGCACGGCGTCCTGCACGGCCGCGGGCGCCTGGCCGTGCACCTGCAGCACGTCCGCGCCCGCGCCGGACAGCAGCCCGGCCACCCGGGCGATCTCGCCGACGCCGGGCAGGAAGCACAGCACGTCGCCGTCGCGTCCGGCGAGGGCCCGGCGCACGGTCGCGGCGACGTGGTCCAGCAGCGCCGGATCGACGCGCATGCCGTGCGGCGGCGCGGGCGGCCGCTCCGGCGCCGCCCAGATCACCTCCACCGGGTGCAGCGCCGCCTCGGTCTCCACGACGGGCGCGGGCGCGCCGTCGCCGCCGAGCAGGCGCGCCCACGGCTCGGTGTCGGCGGTGGCGGACGCGGCGACCAGGCGCAGTTCGGGACGCAGCGCGGCGCGTACGTCGAGGAGGAAGGCCAGCGCGGTGTCGGCGTCCAGATGCCGCTCGTGGCACTCGTCGAGGACGACCGCGGCGACGTCGGCCAGTTCCGGCTCGTCCTGCAGCCGCCGCAGCAGCACGCCCGTGGTCACCGCCTCGACCCGCGTGCCGGGGCGGTGCTCGCCGCGCACGCCGACGCCCACCCGGCCGCCGACCCGTTCGCCCAGCAGCCAGGCCATGCGGCGCGCGGCGGCGCGGGCGGCCAGGCGCCGCGGCTCCACCACGATCACCTTGCCGTCCGGGGCGGGCCCGTCCGGCTCGAGCAGCCCCGCCAGCGCGAGCGGGACCAGCGTCGTCTTGCCCGTGCCGGGAGGCGCCGCCAGCACGGCGACGCCGCGTTCGTCCAGCGCCGCGCGCAGCCCGGGCAGGGCTCGGCGCACGGGCAGCTCGGTCAGGGCCGCTCGGAGACGTTCGTCAGGCACCGCACCAGTGTGCCGGGAGTCCGGTGGCGCGTACGCCGCCGCGTCGTACATCATGTGAGAAACACCACGCGGAAAATGGGCGTCCGACTCTTGCGGTGATAGTTGCACTGCGCATTTCATCCGGCTGTCTAGAACGTTCTAACGCAAACGCCGAGAACACGCGGCAGATGCTTCACCGCATCCCGGTGACCAGCCATATCTCTTTCGCCGCGGTCGCTTTCCGGACGCAAGCCCCTCACCGGGGGACGACAGCGGCCCGGAGCTCAGGTATCCCGATAATCGAGTCGTCGTCGCAGGCGCAGGAAGGACTCGGGATGTTCGGCAGCTCCATCTACTTCCGCGACCGGGAGGCCTTCACCGGCGGATCCCCGCAGGCGGTGTACGCGGAACTGTGGCAGCGCGACCGAAAGACCAGGTTGCGGATCCGCGCTTTTCTCGCCGGTGTGGCGCTTGTGCTGGGTGCGCTCCTGGTGAACGGTGTTTTCGCGGTCGTCCTGGCGTTGCTGGTGGCGGCGGCCGACGCGGCGGTGCACTGGTGGCTGTACCACCGCTCCCACGTGTGGCGGCGCGGGCTGCGCGGCGACCAGCAGATGGCCCGGCTGCTGCGGTTCACGCTGGAGCGGCGCGGACACCGCGTCCTGCACGCCCGCGTCATTCCCGGCCACGGCGAGGCCGACCAGATACTCGTCGGCCCCGGCGGGGTGTGGCTGATCCGCAACGACGCCTGGCACCCCGACACCGAGATCAGCAAGCACGGCGGGCGGCTGTTCATCGACGGGCGCACCCGCACCGCCATGACGCGCGGACTGAAGGAGGCCGCCGCCACCGCCGGACGGCTCATCTCCGAGCGCGCCGACATGGAGCTGAAGGTGGTGCCCGTGCACGCGGTGCACGGCGGCAAGCTGCGCAAGAGCCCGTTCGTCGCCGACGGCATCCTGTTCGCCCGGCCGCTGCGGCTGCTGTGGTGGATCCGCCGTCACCCGCACGCCGTCCTGTCCCCCGAGGACGTCGACACGGTCGCCCGCGCGACCGTGCACGCGCTCCCCATCGGGGGCCGCACCATGACGTCCGAGGCCGCCTGAACGGCCGCACGCCCTTGGGAAGCGGCGCCACGCGGGGCGACGACCTCGGCTCCTCCGGGCACGGCCGCCGGTCACGGGCAGCGGATCCGGCGCCGGGATCCGGTCAGCCCGTACGGCGGCCGCTGCGCCACAGCCAGTACAGGCCGACGGCGGGCAGCACCAGGGGGACGAACCCGTACCCCTGGCCGTACACCGACCACACCGTCTCGTCGGGGAACGCCGCCTCGTCGGCGAGGCTCAGCGTCCCGACGGCGAGCACGCCGACCAGCTCGATCGAGCAGGACACCAGCGCCACGCGCCGCGACGTGCGTCCGCCCAAGGCGAGCGCGACGGTGGCCAGCACGTACACCACCGCGGCGAACGCCGACAGCGAATAGGCGACGGGCGCGTCGGAGAAGCGGGTCGCCATCTGCACCGCGGCACGCGCCCCGGCCGCCAGCGCGAAGATCCCGTACACGGCGACCAGGATCCGCCCGGGGCCGCTGCCCGTCCCGGCCGCCTCCCCGGCCGCCGCGGCGGTCTCCTCGCGCACGTCCTCAGCCAACGGTGCCCTCCCACAGCTGCCCGAGACGCACCACCATCACCGACACGGCCAGGCACGCCACCACGATGACGCCCGGCCCCCAGCGGGTCCGTTCGAGCAGGCCCCAGCCCGCGCTGACGACGGGGATGAGCAGGGCGCCGATGAGGTAGCCGACGAAGGTGGCGGTGTCGTCGGGCCCCTCGTCGCCGGACAGCTTGACGAAGCCCACCGCCGTCTGGGCGATCAGCAGCACCTCCAGGAGGCCCAGCGCGGCCAGGTGGTCCCAGCCCATCGCCCGGTCGCGCAGGGCCGTCACCAGGCTGTAGGCGGCCGCCAGCAGCGACACGACGATGATCGCGGTGGAGAGGGCGCTCGACATAGCGGTCCCGAGACTACTACCGCCTGTAGAGCACCGGCCGTCCGGTCCCGTGGAATCATGAACGGCGTGAACGCGCTCGACGGCCTCATCCTGACCCGGCACGGGGAGAGCACCGCCAACGTCGCCTACCGCTCGGTGCAGGGCACCGACGTCGAGGAGGTCGGTCTCCCCGAACGCGACGCCGACATCCCCCTCACCGACACCGGACGGCGCCAGGCCGCCGCGCTCGGCCGCTGGCTGGCCGACCTGCCCGACGACGAGCGTCCCACCAAGGTCGTCACGTCCCCCTACCTGCGCGCCCGGGACACCGCCCGCATCGCCCTCGCACAGACCCCGTTCGGCCCGGACGAGCCGGGCGGGCTGCGCATCGAGATGGACGAGCGGCTGCGCGACCGCGAGCAGGGCATCCTGGAGGGCCTCACCCCCGTCGGCGTGCGCCGCCGCCATCCGCAGGAGGCCGCGCGCATGCAGCGCCTGGGCAAGTTCTACTACCGGCCCCCGGGCGGCGAGTCCTGGACCGACCTGGCCCTGCGGCTGCGCAGCTTCTACCGCGACCTGGGCCTGTCGTCGCCGGGCGCCCGCGTCCTGGTGGTCGCGCACGACGCGATCGTGGTGATGACCCGGTACATCGTCGAGGACCTGTCCGAGCAGGAGATCATGGAGATCGAGAAGGATCCCATCGGCAACTGCTCGGTGACCCGCTGGCGGCGCCACGGAGGCACGCTGCGCCCCACGGCCTTCAACGACTGCACCCACCTTCTCGACGCCGATCCCGCCGCCCGCTGACCTCCAGGCGGCTCCGTAAGGTGGCGCCCCCGGCTTCCCGGGGGCCGAACCGTCTGCCCCCACGGATCACGTCCAAGAACGAACCGAAGCGCCGAGCACACCTGCACACGTCCAACGCCGACCGGCCCCCGCGCTATCCGAACACAGCCGCAGCACACCGCAAGCCGAAGCGACCGGCCCTCTGTGCGCAAGCCCCGTCGCCGCGGAGCATGCATGCACGCCGCGAGGGGCGGCCTCTCGACGGCCGCCACACCCCGCCGCGCTCGCCGCGACCGGAGCCGTGCCCGGGGGAAGCGAATGATCGTGATCCCGGTGGCCGTCGCGCTCCCGCCGACGCGGCAGAATATGCGCATGCTCCAGTCTTCGGCCGTGAGCGGTCGCGTGATCGTGGTGACGGGCGCGGGCGGTCCCGCGGGCCGGGCCGTGGTGCGCCGACTGGCGGCCGACGGCGCGCGGGTCGTGGCGGCGGACGTCCGCCCGCAGCACTGGGACGGACCGAACGTGTTCCCCGCGGTCATCGACCTGCTCGACGCCGACGGCACCCGCGCCTGGGCGGACGGGGTCGCCGCCGAGCACGGCGCCGTGGACGGGCTGATCCACCTGGTGGGCGGCTGGCGCGGCGCCGAATCGTTCGCCGACACCGACCTGGCCGACTGGGCGCTGCTGCACGACCTGCTGATCCGCACCCTGCAGCACGCCACGCTGGCGTTCCACCAGCGGCTGCGCCGCTCCCCCGCGGGGCGGTTCGCGATCGTGTCGCAGCCCGCCGCGCGGCGTCCCACCCAGGGCGACGCCGTGTACGCCACCGCCAAGGCGGCGGCCGAGACGTGGACGCTGGCGCTGGCCGACGCGCTGTCCGGCACCTCCGCGGCCGCGACGATCCTCGTCGTCGAGGCCCTGCTGACCGACGCCATGAGGCGGGAGGCCCCGGACGCCGACTACTCCCGGCACACCCACGTCGACGACCTCGCCGACGCCGTGGCCGCGCTGTGGAACCGCCCCGCCGACGAACTGAACGGACGACGTCTTGACCTCACCGGTTCCTGACGGCCCCCGCACCCCGGACGCCGGCTTCGCCAGCGACAACTGCGCGGGGGCGCACCCGGAGATCCTCGCCGCCCTGACCGCGGCCAACGAGGGCTACCAGGGCGCCTACGGCGACGACGCCTACACCGCACGGCTGCGCGACGTCGTGCGGCGGCACTTCGGCGACCGGGCCGAGGCGTTCCCCGTCTTCAACGGCACCGGCGCCAACGTCGTCGCCCTCCAGGCGATGTCGGAACGGTGGAGCTCGGTGATCTGCGCCGAGGGGTCCCACATCAACGTGGACGAGTGCGGCGCCGCCGAGAAGGTCGCCGGGCTCAAGCTGGTCCCGGTGCCCGCGCCGGACGGCAGGCTGACCCCCGAACTGGTCGACCGGTACGCCTGGGGCTGGGGCGACGTGCACCACGCGCAGCCCGCGGTCGTGTCCCTGACGCAGAGCACGGAGCTGGGGACCGTCTACACCCCCGAGCAGATCGCGGCGCTCACCGCGCACGCCCACGAGCGCGGCATGCGCGTGCACATGGACGGCGCCCGTATCGCCAACGCCGCGGCCTCACTCGGCGTCCCCCTCCGCGCCCTCACCACCGACGTGGGAGTGGACGTGCTGTCGTTCGGCGGCACCAAGAACGGCCTGCTGATGGGCGAGGCCGTCGTGGTGCTCGACCCCGCGGCGGTGCGCGGCCTGGACTTCCTGCGCAAGGCGGGCATGCAGCTGGCGTCCAAGATGCGCTTCATCTCCGCCCAGCTCGTCGCGCTCCTCGACGGGGACCTGTGGCTGCGCAACGCCCGCCATGCGAACGCGATGGCCCAGCGCCTGGCCGAGGCCGTCCGCCCCCTCCCCGGAGTGCGCATCACCCGCCCCGTCGAGGCGAACGCGGTCTTCGCCGTCCTCTCCAGCGAGGCCGCCGCCCGCCTGCGCGAGCACTACTCCTTCGCCACCTGGGACGAGCAGACCGGCGAGGTCCGCTGGATGTGCTCCTTCGCCACCACAGAGCAGGAGATCGAAGCCTTCGCCTCCGCCCTGGCCAAAGCCCTCGCCCACTGACCCCTGCACCGGTGCCAACGCCCACACAAGCCCGCGGCTGCCGGGGCCGGTGCGGTGGCGGCATTGCCACGTCGACGCCCACCTCATTTCGCAACACGCCCTGGCACACGCCCCAAAGGCCGAGGTCGGGAGGCTGCGCGACCGCGCTCGGGGCAGGCAGGGGCACCGCCCAGGGGCGTGCCGCCAGCGGCGAGGGCGAACAGCACGGCGATACGCGTGAAGAGGGCCGAGACCTCACAAGGCAGCCCAACGCCACAACACCACCACGCGCAGGCGGCAGGCAAAGCACTCCCCGTCAACCAAGCGCACCATCACCGCAGCAACGCGGCGGACACGCCATCTCATCGCCGCACGACAGCACCCGCAACCGCCACACGCCCCCGACAAACAAGGCGGCCCCACCGGCCAGGCGCGTTCATCACCACAGAGTGCGGCCTGGTGGGCGGGGCAGTCGCGGTGTCGCTCTCGGCGCCGGGTCTTCGGAGACGGACCCGCAACTGTGAGACAAATCTTGACTTCCGTCTCACGGTCTCTACTCTGGGGGCAACCGTCAGGGAGGTGCGATGGCCGCCTCGTCCACCCGACCGGCGGCGGGGGCGCCGCTTGGGCCGGGGTCGCTGCTCTACAAATACGCTTCCGACCTGCGCTCTCTGCTGCCCGGCGCCGCTGCGGGGCTGATGCAGCTGATGCATCCGGGCATCGGCGCGGGGGTGGCCGAGCACTCGGCGTTCTTCGACGCGCCGTTCGACCGGATCTACCGGTCCGTTCCGCAGATCTGGGCGACGATCCTGGCCGCGGACGGCGAGCGGCGCGGCCATGCGATCCGCGACCTGCACCGCGGCATCGGCGGAGTCGACGAGCACGATCGCCGCTACCACGCGCTGGAGCCGGAGACGTTCTGGTGGGCGCACGCCACGTTCACTTGGGAGATCTTCAAGGCCGCCGAGTTGTTCCGTCCGGAGACGCTCACGGCCGAGGACCGCCGGCGTCTGTACGACGAGACCGTCACCTGGTACTCGCGTTACGGGGTGAGCATGCGCCCGGTGCCGGTCGACTACGCGGCCTTCCAGTCGAAGTTCTGGCACATCTGCACCAAGGATCTGGAGCTCACCCCGGCGGCGGCGCGCGCCCTGGACATCGCCCGCTACGGATCTGACACCGTCTCGCTCATGCCGGTGGGCGGGCCGCGGCTGGAGCGGGCCGGACGGCTGTTCACCGAACGGCCGCTGCGCCTGGTGACGTTCGGCTGCCTGCCGCCGATCGTCCGGGAGCGTTTCGACATCCCCTGGAGCCCCACCGACCGGCTTCGGTTCGCGGCCCTCGCCGCGGCCGCCCGTCAGGGCTACCGCATCATTCCGACGCGTGTCAATCACTGGACGATGCGCAACACGCTGCGCTTCATCGGCTCCCATACTCGCGATCAGCGCTACCAGCCCGCCGCCTAGGGCATGTCGTCAAAGTGTCATGGTCACATCGGCAGGGCGGTCGACGTGACGGCGCCTTGGAAGGACTCGGCGGTCCTGCAGTGGCACGGATGGCGGCCCCGTGTCACCGCCCGATGTGGTCGAAGCAGCGCTCGGCGACGCCGCGCCGCCGATGGATGCGCCTGTCGAAGAGCGGCCACATGGTCCGCATCGACCGACCAGCCCGCAGCCACTTCGACGACACTGCCTCGGACGTATCCGGTGGTCATGGTGGGTCGGCAGCACTGCGGTGATCCCAACCCGGTAGTGCGCGCTCGGTACGGCCGGTGGCGCTGCCGCATCGGCGCTGGAACCGATTGACGACGCCGCGGTTTCGCGGTTTCGGCGGGGTGGTCGTATCGGAGACGGCGGCCACCGCCCCGGCCGCTCGCACATGGCGGTGGCTGTGCCGCTTCGCCGCACAGGCGGTGGGCGACCCGGCTGCCGAGATCCGCCGGACAGGGCCTGGGGCGTGTTTCGACGTGAGGTGGGCGCCGTCGTGGCGTCGCCGCCATGATCCCGGTTCCGGGCGGCCAGACCCGGGACCGGCAGCGGCGGGGCAGCCGCGGCGGCGGTGTCCATAGCCGGGGGCGACTGGGACTGGCGGTCCGCTGGGCGCGGCGGTCCGGGCTGAGGGCGGCGCCGCCGCGGCCGCGTCGCCGTGTTGCTGCGGCTGGTCGTAGCCTGGGGCAGCCGGTCTCCCGCGGCAGGCGGATCAGTCGCGGATCAGTTCTTCCAGGCAGTCCTGGAACTCCGGCGTGATGTGGACGGCCAGCGAGCCGTCCGCCGACTGTTCCACCGTCCCCGCCAGCGACAGCACGCCCTCGTGCCACCGGTAGATGTGCGGCTGCACCGAACGCGGGCCCTGCTGGTACTCCGCCCAGGCGAGCTCGATGAGCCTGTTGACGGCGCCGGGCACGGCCGCCTGCTCCAGCGGTGCCGCGTGCACCACGCTCTGTGTGGGGATGGCGAGCAGTGCGCCGTACGGGCCGGTCACCGGGTAGTCCCCCACCCACAGGGCGTGCCCGGTGACGTAGGCGGTGTCGCCGTACAGGGACGCGATCCGGGTGCCGCCGACGGGCTGGACGTGGGCGTCCAGCGGCCCGTCCGACCGGACGTTCTCCCGTGCCACGCGGAACAGCTCGTCCCGGTCGACCGGCCACTCCTTCACCACCTCGGCGGTCAGCACCATCAGCGTCGTGGGCTTGTCGATCACCACGACCTCGCTGAGCCCGGGCGCCGCGGGGCGGCGCACGACGTCCAGGTCGTCGCCGATGTCCTCGGCGTAGAGGCGCATCCGCAGCAGCGACCGCACCGACGCGTAGTCGTCGAGGTCCAGGCCGCCCTCGTGCAGGTCGGCCTCGGTGGCGGCGATGAGGCTGCCGAGGAAGTCGGAGACCAGCGCGGGCCACTGGTCGCGCGGCTCGCGCGCGGTCCACTGCCGCAGGTTGGTGAGCCGGATGCGGTAGGGGGTGTCGTCGGCGCGGTCCGGCCGGGACACCTCGACCTCGTCCGTGCTGATCAGCGTGCAGGCATAGCCGTAGTGCTCCAGCACCGTCAGCACCAAGGGGAGAAGCGGGTCGTCCCCGACGACGGACCCGGCGCCCCCGTCGTGGGACTCCATGCGCCCCTCCGGCAGTACGGACCATCCGATGTCGGGGACAGCCTACGTGATCTAGACGTCGGCCATGGCGTCGCTGTGCGTGCCGGTCGGTTCGCCGCACGTCGGCGGTGCTGCGGGCGCCGTGCGGGTCCGTCCGGTGCGGCGGCGCACCGTGGCATCGAGGCGACGGGCCGGCGCTGCGGCGGCCCTCTGCCGCGCCCGCGCCGTAGTCGGCATCGCCCTCGCCGCTGCGGCACCGTTCCGGTTGCTGATGCCGTGGTCGCCGATTGCTGCAGCTGCCGCGGCGTCCGTTGGGGGCGGTGGACGGCGTCTGACGGCGCCAGGCCGTCATCGGGCGGGGCGCCGGCCCGGCGAGCAGTGTTCCCAGCGCCAGGGTCAGGCGCCGAAGAAGTCGGGCGGCCAGGTGCATCCACGGGCGGTGACGTGTCACGGCGTGCGGCGGGTTCTGACGCGGCTGTTCAGGCTGTTCAGGCGGGTGGCGATGCGGTTCAGTGCGGCGTCGTCGGGCGTCCAGCCACGGTGCAGGAGGGCGGTGAGCAAGGCCCCCAGGTAGGGAGCGGGCCGGGCGAACATGTCCTTGGTGACGGGGATGACTTCCCATCCCTGCTCCTTTCGCAGCCATCGGCGGCGGCGTTCGTCGTGCGCCCGGGCCCGGGCGCCGCTGTGGTGGCGTTCGCCGTCGTACTCCAGACCGACGCGTAACTGCTCGTAACCGAGGTCGATGAACAGCGGCTCCCCGTACGGGCCGGGGACGGGGATCTGCGTACGGGGCCGGGGGAAGCCCGTGTCGACGACCATCACCCGCGTCCAGCTCTCTCCGGGAGAGGCGGCGCCGCCGTCGCCGAGGCGCAGTACGTCGCGCAGCCGCCGGGCGTTGGGGCGTCCGGCGAGGTCGCGGGCCATGGCCGCCAGGGACGCCGGGTCGGCGCCGCGCCGCAGGAACTGGTCGAGCGCCGCCACCGCCTCGAGGCGCGGCAGCCAGCGGGCGCAGTCGAGCGCCGTGCGCGCCAGGGAGGTCACCCTGACGCCGGCCTCCTCCACGATGTGCTCGGCCGGCAGTTCGTCCGGCGGCAGATCGCGGCCGGGCAGCACCAGCTCGACGTCCCACCGCCATTGCCGCACTCCGGGAGGCAGCACGTCCAGGCCCCAGAGCCAGGCGGCGGTCCTGCGGGCGACGATCGCGTGCGGTGCCGGCAGACGGCTGATCATCGACGCGCGGGCGGCCAGTGAGTCCGCCCGGCAGGATGCGAGGTCGGTGTCAACGGCGACCGGGACGGCGAGCCCGTCCGGGACGCGCTTCCAGGTGAGGTGGCCGGCGTGTCCGCCGGTGGGTGCGAACGTTTCCATGGCCATGAGGATGCGCCTTGACGATACGGCGGCGGAAGGCATCGCTGAAACTGTGGATAACTTCGCGACGCACGCCAGAATGCCCGACTTGGCTAGTTATAGTTGATCTTTAACGGAAATTAAGGAGCTTAAATATGCTTTTGGAGCATCGGGGGCGGCGGCCCTCCGTCCACGAGTCCGCCTACATCGCGCCTACGGCGGTGTTGTGCGGCGCGGTGGTGGTGGGCGAAGGAGCACGAATCCTGCATGGCGCGGTGCTGACCGCCGAGGACGGCGAGGTGCGCGTAGGCGAGAACGTGGTCGTGATGGAGAACGCTCTGGTGCGGGGGCGCGGGGAGCATCCCGCCGTGGTGGGCGACTCGGTGCTGATAGGACCGCATGCGCACGTCAACGGCGCGACGATCGAGGACGAGGTGTTCGTGGCGACGGGCGCATCGGTCTTCCCCGGCGCAGTGGCCGGAACCCGGTCGGAGTTGCGCATCAACAGCGTTCTGCACGTCAACTCAAGGCTCGCCCCGGACACGGTCGTGCCGATCGGATGGATAGCCGCCGGAGACCCGGCGCAGTTGTTCTCCCCCGAACAGCACGACCGGCTGTGGGAGGTGCAGCGGGACCTGGATTTCCCGGGCACCGTGTACGGCGTCCCCCGGGGGACGCCGCTGCGGGAGATAATGGCCCGGCAGGTCGATTTCTACGGCGCGCACAAGGCGGATCGTCGCGTCGGGTAGCGCGCCCCGCCGAGCGCGCCGACACATCGCCGGAGCCGGGGAGCCTGGCGGGAACCCCGTCGCTGCGGCCGAGGAGAGCGCCTTCCAGCTGGACGTCCCGGCCGGCACGGCGGCCGAGCGAGTTCGCGTCGTCGCGGACCTTGCGGAGGACGTGCAGCCCCCGCTTCGTAGGCGTGGCGTTCGGCACGCAAGTGGTCTTCGCCTGCGGCGACGACGGCCAGGTCGTCGCGGATCGCTGCGGCCACGTCGGGGGCGGGCTCGGCCGCTGCGAAAGCACTTCGGACCCAGCGAACATCCGAGGCCCCCGTCTCGTCGTCGACGTGCTCCAGCTCCAGCTGCGTGCCCGCCCGGCTCAGGACGCGGCTGCGGCCCACTCCCCGATCTTTTTGATCAACGCAGGCGGCGCGGCGGCCTCCGCGTGGCCGAACGAGGGCTCGATCCAGAGTTCTCGCGGGTCGCGCGCCGCCTCGTACAGCTGGTGGGCGTGCTCGAGGGGGAAGAACGGGTCGGCGTCGCCGTGCACCACCAGCAGCGGTGTGGGGGCGATACGGCCTGCGACCTCGTAGGGCGCCTCGGGGACGGGATCCCACCCCTTGGCCGCGATCCGGGTGCGGCGCGCGAGCCTGACCGCCAGGCGCCCCGTGCGCCGTTCGATCGCCCAGTGGACGCGTCGCATCGGCGCCGTTCCCCGGTAGTACCAGCGGGCGGGCGCGCTGATGGACGCGACGCAGTCCACGCCCCCGTGCAACGCCGCGTGCCTTACGGCGACCGCTCCTCCCATGGAGAACCCGGCCACGGCGACACGCTCGTACCCCCGCCTGCGCGCCGCCGCGACGGCCGCCTCCACGTCCAGTGTTTCGCGGTCGCCGACCGTCGACAGGCCGCCGGAGCTGCCGTGGCCCCGGAAGTCGAGGCCGATGACCCCGCCGTAGCGGTTGAGCACGCCGGCGATGCGGCGCAACGCCGGCTGCCGCCAGGAGCAGGTGAACCCGTGCGCCAGCACGAAGCACAGGCCCCTCTCCCCGGGCAGGTGGGCGGCGTCGATGCGCACGGCGTCACTGGTGTAGAGCGTCATGGGTTCCAGCGATGGCACGCAGACCATGATCCGCCATCGTCTGCTCCCCCCGCACCGGGCCTGGGCCGCCCCGGCCGGGGCGCGCGCCGTCCGCCGTCTGCGCGGACGGGCCGGGGTCCGCACGCCGACCGCCCGCCTCCCCCGGCGTGATCATGGCAGCACCGGCGGCTCCACGGGCCCCGTTCCCGGCCGCCGTCGAGGCGGTCCGCCAGGTGTCGCCGGCGAAGCCGCCGACGGCATGGCCGGTATCGTCCCGGCGCGGACGCGTCGGCCGTCGGCGGCGAGAACGCGGTGGACGCCGAGGCGGAGGAGCCGCACGCCCCTTGGCCGATGAGAGGGCTCGCCACTCGCTAAGGCGTGCAGTTCGCGAGGGTGGGCTAGCCGGGCTGCACCGCGTGGGAGTGGGGCGAGCGTTCGGCGTGGAGGGGGTGGGGCGGACGCCCGGTCCTTTCGGCCAGCTCGGCAAGGTGGCGGGTCCCCCACTCGCCCAGTGCGTCCAGCGCCTCGTTCAGCGAGACGCCCAGCGGGGTCAGGGAATACTCCACGCGCGGCGGAATCTCGTGGAAGGACTCGCGGCGCACCACGCCATGGCACTGCAATTCCTTGAGCTGCTGGATCAGCATCTTCTCGCTGATACCCGGGATCTCCCGGCGGAGTGCACCGAAGCGCACCGGGCCGTCCTGCAGCGCCCAGAGGATCAGCGCCTTCCACTTCCCGCCCACCACGTGGCCGCAGCGTGTACCTCGGTGCCGACCCGGGCACCGCCCCGCTGCACGATCTGGCGCTGCTCAGCGGGATGTACGGGATGATCGGCGGGTTCCTGCACTCGGCCGCGCTGGTGCGTGCGTCCGGCGGTCGGGTCGCGGAGTTCGCGCGTGACGAGCTCCTTCCGTGGCTGCAGGCCATGCTGGGGGCGCTCCCCGCGTGGGCGGCGCAGGTCGACGCGCGCGACTACGCCGAGACCGGTTCCAACCTGGCCATGCAGGTGGCGCACGACGCCATCGGCGACCTCAGCCGGGCCCAGGGCGTCAGCACCGAGCTGTGGGACCCGTTCCTGCGGTTGATGAAGCGCCGTGTCGCCGACGGTCACGGCGCCGAGGGCCTGCCCGGGCTGGTCGAGCTCCTCGTCAAGGACTGACCCGGGAAGCACCGGCCCGTGCCCGGCGGCGGGACGGCGGGCCCTCGCGGCTCAGGCCGGGGCCGGTTCCGCGAGACGCGGGGACAGCGCGGCGAAGGCTTCGTCGATGAGGGCCGAGCGGTCGGCGTCGCCGTCGCAGCGGAGCCATTCGCGGGCGGCCGCGTCGAGGGCGGCCCCGGCGGCCGCGGTGAGCAGGTCGGCGGTGAAGGCGTCCAGGGTGGAGCCGGGGCGTTCCCGCAGGGCCGTCGCGATGCGGGAACGCATCGCGTCGCGTTTCTGGTGGAGGCGGGCGCGCAGCGCCGGGGTCGTCTCGATGAGGCGCAGGCCGGTCAGATCGTGCCGAGCGGCGTGGACGCGTCCGCCCCAGTCGCGCAGCACCATGTGCAGACACGTCCACGGGTCCTCGCCGGCGGGCCGTTCCCGGATGGCGTCGGCGATCCGGTCGGCGAGCTCCTCGACGTCGGCGAACAGCACGTCCTCCTTGGTCGGGAAGTAGCGGAAGAAGCTGCGCTTGGACAGGCCCGCGGCGGCGGCGATGTCCTCCACGGTGGTGCGTTCGTAGCCGCGCTCGACGAACAGCCCCAGCGCCAGCTCCGCAAGCCCGGCGCGCACCGCCCGCCGCGTCCGCTCCCGCGGCCCGGTCGTCTCCGCTCGTGTCATGCCCCTGAGGATAGGTTGCGGCACCGAACGCCCTGTATGTCACCGCGTTTCCGGTTTCGCTGGACGTCATCCGCCTGGGCGGCCCTTGCCGCAAGGCACCCTTCCGGCTTTATCCTCGGGTGGCGAGGAAATCGCGGGAGGGCCGATGCGAGAGCTGGCGGAGGTGGCGGCGGTCCTGTTCGACATGGACGGCACGCTGGTCGACTCCGACGCGGCGGTGGAGCGCGCGTGGCGCACGTGGGCCGCCGAGAACGGCGTGCCGGTCGCGGACGTGCTGGCGATCATGCACGGCAGTCCGGGCGAGCGCACCGTACGGCGGCTGCTGCCCCACCTGGACGACGACGCGGTCGCCGCGTCGGCGGCGCGGCAGCTCGCGCTGGAGTACGACGACCTGGACGACATCGCCCCCATCGCCGGCGCCGCCGACCTGCTGGCGCGGCTCGCCCGGTGGAACGTGCCCTGGGCGGTGGTGACCAGCGCCGACGTGCGGCTGGCCAAGGCGCGGCTGGGCGCGGCGGGCCTGCCCGAGCCGCCGCTGCTGATCACCATCGAGGACGTCCGGCGGGGCAAACCCGACCCGGAGGGGTACCTGCGGGCGGCCGAGCCGCTGGGCGTCGATCCGGCGCGCTGCCTGGTCGTCGAGGACAGCATGCCGGGCATCGAGGCGGGCCGGGCGGCGGGCGCCACCGTGGCGGCCCTGCGCGGCCTGCCCGGCGACCTGCGGGTCGGCGACCTCGGCGAGCTCGCCCGCCTGATGGCGCAGGCACGGCGGGAAGGCTGACGCCGTCCCGACCGCGGCTCGACGCGGCGGTCCCGGGCGTCGGCGCGGCGGGCCGGGCGGGTCAGCCCAGGGCGGCGAGCCACGACTCCAGGCCCTCCTCGGTGAGCAGGGCGTCGAAGGCGGCCTCGGCGGCGCCGGTGACCGGGCCGAGCGGGCCGAGCGTCGACGTCAGCAGCGGCGGCGGGGCGGCGCGGCGGAAGCGCATCAGGCCCGCGAGGTATCCGGCGTTCAGCTCGTCCGGTGCCGTCGCGGCCAGGTCGATGGCCAGCCCGGACAGGCTCACCAGGTCGGGGTCGAGGGCGTTGACCAGGCCGCCGACGCCGCGTCCCAGCGCGCGAGCGGCGGCGGCCACGGCGGTGCGGGCGGACGGGTCGCCCCCGGCGGCGGCCCGCAGTGCGCGTTCGGCGGCGGTGCG
>NZ_BAABDO010000126.1:0-17958 GCF_039539665.1 Actinomadura keratinilytica | reverse complement strand
GCCGTCGCCGCCTGGCGCCCGGCCGCGCTCCGCCACGCCGTCGCCGCGCGGATGGCGGGCCTGGCCTCCGGCCGGTCGCCCGACAACCGGCGCGCCATGTCGCTGTCGGCGTACGTGCTGGCCGCGCGGCTGGAGCAGGTCGTCGCCGCCGCCAACCAGCGGCTGGCGCGCATGTCGGCGGGCCGGTACGCGCTGGTGCACACCGTCGACAAGGCCGCGGGCGACCGCAGCAAGGGCGGCGGCGGACTCGGCCTGCGGGTGGTGGACGCCTGGACCGGCCAGGCCCGCGACCCGGTCACCCTGTCGGGCGGCGAGTCGTTCGTCAGCTCGCTGGCGCTGGCGCTCGGCCTGGCCGACGTGGTCACCGCCGAGGCCGGCGGCACCGAGATCGGGACGCTGTTCGTCGACGAGGGGTTCGGCACCCTGGACGAGGAGACCCTCGACGAGGTGATGGACGTCCTGGACGGCCTGCGCGACGGCGGGCGCGCGGTCGGCGTCGTCAGCCACGTCGCCGAGCTGCGCACCCGCATCCCCGCGCAGCTGCGCCTGCGCAAGCGCCGCGAGGGCTCGACCGCGACCGTCGCGGTGTGACGCCGGGATGCGGCCCGGGGCCCCGCCGGGTCTCAGGGTTTGCGGGCGACGCCCGCCAGCAGCCAGCCGGTCGGCCGTTCGTAGGGCCGGTCGGGCCGCCACTCGGGGGCGGGCACCAGCCCCGGCTCCACCAGCTCCAGCCCGTCGAAGTAGGCGGCCAGGCAGTCGCGGGGCCGGAAGGCCAGGGGGATGCCGCTCTCGCGCATCAGCTCGGCGGACACGGCGCGTTCGCGGTCGGTCAGCGCCTCGTCGGTGAAGTCGCTCACCGCCAGGTGGCTGCCGGGCGCCATCGCGGCGCGGAACGCGGCGGCCGAGGAGTGCGCCCGCCGCGGGTCGGCGAAGTGCGACAGCACGCAGCACATCAGCACCCCGACCGGACGGGCGAAGTCGATCAGCGCGGTGACCTCGGGATGCGTCAGGATCGAGGCCGGGTCGCGGGCGTCGGCGCACACCGCCGTCGCCGTCGGCACCGCGTGCAGCAGCGCCTGGAAGTGCACCACCGCCACCGGGTCGTTGTCGATGTACACGACGGTCGCGGCGGGGTCCACGCCGTGCACGACCTCGTGCACGTTGCCCTTGCCGGGCAGGCCGCACCCGACGTCCAGGAACTGCCGGACGCCCGCGGCCAGCAGGAACCGCACGGCGCGCCGCATGAACTTGCGGTTCTCCCGGGGCAGCAGCCGCGCTGCGGGCAGCGCCTCGAACGCCTTGAGGGCGGTCTCGCGGTCGGGCCCGTAGTTGTCCTTGCCGCCCAGCGAGAAGTCCGTGATCCGTGAGCTCGCGGGCGCGTCGAAACGCGCGCCCGGCCGTGTTCCGCGCTCTGCCATCCCGCCGCCGTTTCTTGCGCCGCCCCCCCGGAACCGTGGTGGAGTCACATTCTGGCATCTCCGCGCGACGCCGTCATGACCGTCAGGAAGGGGCCGGGGCGTACGGAATCGGGGCGGTATCGGCGCGGAAGCGGGGCGGTATCGGCGGGGCGGTATCGGCGGGGCGGTATCGGCGGGGCGGTATCGGTGCGGAAGCGGCGGCGCGGCCGTGCCGGCGGGCCGTCAGAGGTACAGGCCGGTGCCGTGCTCGGGCCGCTCGCTGGCGATCGCGTGCAGGTCCCGCTCGCGCATGACCAGGTAGTTCTCGCCCTGGATCTCCACCTCGTACTGGTCGTCGGGGTGGAACAGCACCCGGTCGCCGACCTTGACCGTGCGCACGTGATGACCGACGCCGCAGACCTGGCCCCACACGAGCCGGTTGGACTGCTCCACGGTGGCCGGGATGACGATGCCGCCGGTGCTGCGCCGCTCCCCGGGCTCCTTCTCGACCTTGATCATGACACGGTCGTGAAGCATCTGGACTTCGAACTTCGGCTCGGACACGCTGGGAGTTTATCCCGCCGCGCGGGTGCGGGCCGCCCACGCGTCGGCGATCATGCGGGACAGCTCCGAGCGCCGCGGCCGCCAGCCCAGGTCGTGGCGGACGGCGGTGGCGTCGGAGATCAGCAGCGGCGGCTCGGGCCGCGGCGGGCGGCGCACCGTCGGCACGCGGCGGCCGGTGACCTTCTCCACGGCCGCCACCACGTCGCGCACCGACACCGGCGCGCCGCTGCCGACGTTGTAGACGCGGTCCTCGCCGGGCCGGGCGGCGGCCAGGGCGCGCACGTGCGCGTCGGCGAGATCGTCCACGTGCACGTACTCGCGGACCGCGTCGCCCGCGCCGTTGATCTCCAGGTGCGGCACCTCCCCGGCGGCCGCGGCCAGCGCCCGGGGGATCAGCCGGGTCGGGTCGGGGTCGCCGCGCCCGTCCACCGCCCCGGCGACGTTGAACGTGCGCAGCACCACCGCGCCGATCGCGCCGGTGCGGGCGTGCCAGCGCACCACCTGCTCGGCGGCCAGCTTGGAGGCGCCGTACGGGCTGGTGGGGGCGGGGGTCTGGTCCTCGTGGATCGGCTGCCACTCGGGCGTGCCGTAGACGGCGGCCGTCGACCCGTACACCACGCGGGTGCCGGGGGCCAGCAGGTCCAGCAGGTTCACGGTGCCCTGCACGTTGACCGCGAAGAACCGCAGCGGCTCCTCGAACGACTCGCGGACCCGCGTCAGCGCGGCCAGGTGGCACACCGCGTCGTACGGCTCGGTCAGCACGGCCCGCAGCGCGGGCGGGTCGAGCAGGTCGCCGACCAGGGGCCGCACGCCCGGCGGCAGGTCCTGGCCGGCGTCGCGGACGAGCCCGTCCACCGCGTGCCCGGCCGCCACCAGCCGCCGTCCCACCGCGTACCCGACGTATCCGGCCGCCCCCGTCACCAAGACCCGCATGGTCCCAAGCATCCACGTCGCCGGGGACGCCCCGCAACGCGGACGGCGCCGGCGCGGCGGCGATCACGCTTTCGGGCGGGTCAGTCGTAGCGGCGGCCGGCGCGCGCGGACACCCGCCCGACGAGCGACGACGGGATCAGGCGGCTGAGCCCCACCACCGCCTTGTACCGGGCGCCGGGCACGCTGACGCGCACGCCGCGGCGCAGGTCCCGCAGCGCCGTGTCGACGACCATGTCCTTGTCCAGCCACAGCACCTCGGGGATGCCGGAGACGTCCATCCCGGCCCGCTCGTGGAACTCGGTGCGCACGAACCCCGGGCACAGCGCCATGACGCGCACGTCGTGGTCGCCGCGCATCGCGATGTCCTCGGCGACGCCCTTGCTGAAGCTCACCACCCACGCCTTGGACGCGCCGTAGGTGCCGCGCACCAGGAACGCGGCGGTGGACGAGACGTTGATGATCCCGCCGCGGCCGCGCTCCAGCATGCCGGGCAGGGCCGCATGGGTCAGCCGCAGCACCGCCTCGCAGTGCACCCGCAGCATCACCAGCTCGTTGTCCAGCGGGACGTCCAGGAACCGGCCGCCGTGGCCGAACCCGGCGTTGTTGACCAGCAGGTCCACGCCGTCGCGGACGCGGCGCTCGGCCGCGGCCAGCCCCTCGTCGGCGGCCAGGTCGGCGGGCAGCGTCTCGGCCCGCACCGCGTAGCGGTCGGCGAGTTCGCGCGCCGTGCGGTCGAGCCGTTCGGCGTCGCGGGCCAGCAGGACCAGGTCGAATCCGTCGGACGCCAGCCGGCGGGCGAACGCGGCGCCGATGCCGGCGGTGGCGCCGGTGATCAGAGCAGTCGGCATGCCCCCGACCCTACGGCGTCACCCGGGGACGGCGCGGACAGGGGTGGCGGGCCGGGCGCGTCTCGCCCGGAAGTGCCGCGGGTCGGGGCGGCGCGTGGCGCGCCGGTAGGCGAAGGTGAACCCCGGCCAGTTGTTGACGACCTTGCCGTCGGCGGTCTGGTACCAGCTGGAGCAGCCGGCCGCCCACACGGTGGAGCGCATCAGCTCCTGCATCCGGCGGTCGAAGGCGTCCTGCACGTCGGGCCGCACGTCGATCCAGGCCAGGCCGGTCTCGCGCAGCGCCCGCACGCAGCCCAGCACGTACCGGATCTGCGACTCCAGCATGTAGATGATCGAGTTGTGGCCGAGGTTGGTGTACGGGCCGTACAGCAGGAACAGGTTGGGGAAGCCGCTGACGGTGATGCCCAGGTGGGCGCGGGCGCCGCCGCGCCACGCCGCGTCCAGGGTCCGGCCGTCCCGCCCCACGATCGTCATCGGGGCCAGGAAGCCGTCGGCGTGGAACCCGGTGGCGTAGATGATCACGTCGACGTCGTAGGCGGCGCGGGCCGTCCGCACGCCCGTCGGGGTGATCCGCGTGATCGGGTCGGTGACCAGCTCGACGCCGTGGCGGCGCAGCGCGGGGTAGTAGTCGTCGGACAGCAGGATGCGCTTGCAGCCCATCGGGTAGTCGGGGACCAGCCGGGCGCGCAGCCGCGGGTCGGGCACCTGCGAGCGCAGGTTGCGCCGGAACCGCCGCTCCAGCGGCTTCATCAGCCAGGGGAACTTGACGAAGCCCAGCGCCCGCGCCTCGTACGACAGGTAGACCCGGGCGCGGCTGAGGTCGTGCAGCGCCGGGACGGCGGTCAGCAGCGCCTTCTCCCACGCCCGGTACGGCCGGTCCGGCTTGTCGATCACGTAGGGGGCGGACCGCTGGAACACCGTCAGCCGCCCGGCCCGCGGGGCGATCTCCGGCACGATCTGGATCGCGCTGGCACCGGTGCCGATCACCGCGACCCGCCGGCCGGCCAGGTCGGCGCCGTGGTCCCAGCGGGCGGAGTGGAAGCTCGTCCCGGCGAAGCGGTCGCGGCCCTCGATCTGCGGCAGCGCGGGCCGGTTGAGCTGGCCGCACGCGCTGACCAGCACCCGCGCCGCCAGCTCGCCGCCGCCGGCGGTCGCCACCCGCCACACCGCGGCCCGCCCGTCGAAGCGCGCCCCGGTCACCTCGGTGCGGAACCTGATGTGCGGCAGCACGCCGTGCTCGCGCGCCACGTCCCACAGGTAGGCGAGGATCTCCTCCTGCGGCGGGAAGCGGCGGCTCCAGTCGGTCTTGCGCGCGAACGAGAACGAGTACAGGTGCGAGGGGACGTCGCAGGCCGCCCCCGGATAGGTGTTGTCCCGCCAGGTGCCGCCCAGTCCGGCGGCCTTCTCCAGGACCACCACGTCGCGCACCCCGGCCGCCAGCAGCCGGGCCGCCATGCCGATCCCGCCGAAGCCGCTGCCAATGATCACGACGTCGTGCGGTGCGTCCATCTCGCCGTCCGGGGGTGTCGCTGCGATGTCCGTGCCCCGAGCGTAATGACCGATCGGTCAGCTGACCAGGCCCACAAACTGTCGCCGCCGCCTGCCAAGATCGGCCCCATGCCGAACGAGGACGCCTCCCCGGCGGGCGCGCTCGCGCCCGCCGACATCGAAGCGGTCGACGCCCACATGGCCGAGATGCAGGCCGTCCGCCCCACCAAGAAGTGGCGGACCCGCACGTTGGAACTGCTCGGCCGGCCGGGGGTCCGCGAGCACGTGCTGGCCACCGTCCGCGGGTACGCCCGGGGCGACCGCGCGGCCCCCTGCGAGTGGGGGCCGCCCGACCTCGAGACGCTGGTCGCCGACCGCGAGGCGCGCGGCTACGTCTGGGCCGCCGCCCTGTCCGGCGACCCGGCGGCGTTCCCCGAACTGGTCACGATCTTCCGGCGCACGTCCTGGCTCAGCCGCGACTACTTCGGCGACGAGAAGCTCGCCAACGCCACCGTCAACGCGCTCGGCGCCTGCGACCACCCCGAGGTCATGAGCACCCTGCGCGCCTTCGCCGAGCAGGTCGGCTACCCGGGCGGCCGCAAGCAGGTCGCAAACGCCGTGCGGGCGGCCGCCGAACGGCAGGGTCTGACGCCCCGGCAGCTCACCGAGCGCTCCGTGCCCGACCACGGGCTCGGCGGGGACGGCTCGACGGCCCGCGACCTCGGCGGCTACCAGGGCGTCGTCGCCGTCGAGGACTCCCGCACCGTGCGGCTGACCTTCGTCGACGGCGCCGGGCGGGCGCTGCGCACCGTCCCGGCCGCGCTCAAGGAGCCGTTCGCCGACGAGATCAGGCGGCTGAAGGACCTGGCCAAGCAGGTGCGCGGCACCCTGGCGGCCGAGCGGGCCCGCATCGAGGCCCTCATGTCGGCCGAGCCGATCTGGACCTACGGGGAGTGGCGCCGCCACTACCGCGACCACCCGATCACCGGCGCGGTCGCCTCCGGCCTGATCTGGGAGTTCCAGCACCCCGACGGCACCTGGACGGCCGCCACGCCCGCCGGTGCCACGCTGGTCACCGTCGACGGGCGCGAGCTGCCCGAACCGGCGGAATCGGCCGGCGTGCGGCTGTGGCATCCGCTGGGCGCCCCCGCCGCGCAGGTGCGGGCCTGGCGGACGTTCGTCACCGACAACCGGATGGTCCAGCCGTTCAAGCAGGCGTTCCGCGAGACCTACCGGCTCACCCCGGCCGAGGAGGAGACCGGCGTCTACTCCAACCGCTTCGCCGCCCACATCGTGCGCTACGACCAGCTCTACGCGCTGTTCAAGCAGCGCGGCTGGACGGCGAACTATCTCGGGCCCTACTACAACGGCTACGCCGGGGAGGCCAAGGGGGTCCTGGCGGAGGGGGAGTGGCGCGTCCGCTTCTTCCATGAGGCGGTCGAGTCGCAGAGCGCCGGAACGCCCGAGTACGCCTCCACCGACCAGGTCCGCTTCGACCGGCGCGTCGGCCGCGCCTGGCGCGAGGTGCCGCTGGCGGAGGTGCCGCCGGCGGTGTTCAGCGAGGCGATGCGGGACGTGGACCTGTTCGTGTCGGTGACGTCGGTGGCGGCCGACCCCGACTGGATCGACCGCGGGGAGGACCGCTTCGCCGGCTACTGGCGGCGGGCGGGCTTCGGTGACCTGACGGCGAGTGCCGAGACGCGGCGGGACGCGCTGGCCCGGATCCTGCCCCGCACGAAGATCGCCGACCGGTGCGCGCTGGACGGCCGGTTCCTCGTCGTGCGCGGCGACCTGCGCACCTACAAGATCCACCTGGGGTCGGCGAACGTCCTGATGGAGCCGGACGACCAGTACCTGTGCATCGTCCCGGCGCGCAAGCGCGGCAGCCGCACGATCTTCCTGCCGTTCGAGGACGACCGGCTGGCGCTGATCCTGTCCAAGGCGTTCCTGCTGGCCGCCGACACCGCGATCACCGACCCGTCGATCACGCAGCAGATACGGAGGGGATGACCATGGCCGCCGTGACGTTCCGCGACGAGACCGCCGCCGGCGGGGGGCTGGAGGCGTTCTCCGTCGCCGGGCTGCCCGCGGCGATGACCGTCCGGGAGCTGATCCGGCTGCGGGTGCGCGAGGAGGTGGCCCGCCGCAACGCCCGGCCCGACCGCCGCTTCACCGGGCTGGTGCAGCCCGCCTCCGAGACCGGACCGGACGGGGACCGGCCGCGGGGCAGACGCCGCGTCGACTGGGAGCGGCAGGCCGACATCGCCGAGCGGGCGTTCCTGTCCAACGGCTTCTTCGTGCTCGTCGGCGACCGGCAGGTCGAGGACCTCGACGAGGTCGTCGACCTCACCGGCGACCCCGAGGTGGTGTTCATCAAGCTGGTGCCGCTCGTCGGCGGCTGACCGGCCCCGCCGGGCTCAGCCGGCGGTCCGGCGCGGACGCGGCCCGAGCAGGCCCAGCTCCTGGGCGCGCAGCCCCGCCTGGAAGCGCGAGTCGGCCTCCAGCAGCGTCAGGATCTCCGCGACGCGGCGCCGGTAGGTGCGCAGCGACAGGCCGAGCCGCCGGGCCGCCGCCTCGTCCTTGAGGCCGCCGCCGAGCAGCCGCAGGATCTGCCGGCTCTGCTCGCTCAGCGCCGGGGGCCGGGCGCGGCGGAACTCGGCCAGGTCGGCGGCCGACTCCCAGGCCGCCTCGTACAGCGACCGCACCGACCGCACCACGCCGGGCGAGCGCACCACCGTGTACTCCCGCACGCCCGCCACCGGGGCCCGGCCAGCACCGCCACCTTCCGGTCGATGACGACCGTCTCGTGGGGGAGCGGGGCGGTGCTGATCCGCACCGCCGCGCCGTTTGCCCTACTTCCCGCTCGGCGGGTTCGGGGTGCCCGAGGACGACCGCGTCGGGCGCGTCGCCGAGCGGCACGGCGCCACCGCGGCGCAGGTGCTGCTGGCCGGGCTGCCGGCCCTGTCGCCCGCGATGCTCGCGATCCCGGGCACGTCCTCCCCGGCCCACCTGGAGGAGAACATCGCCGCCGCCGGGCTGCGCCTCACCGGGGACGATCTCGCCGTGCTCACCGCCGCCGGCTGAGCGGGACGGGGCGCCGGGTCCGCCCGGCGGGCGGACCCGGGCCGGGTCAGGCCAGGCAGACCAGGGCCGCGCGCAGCTCGGCGTCCAGCGGGTGGTCGTCCGGCAGCCGGTCGACGGTGGCCTCGACGAAGTCGGCCGTGGACAGCTCGGCCTCCTTGGCGGCCGTGCCGCCGGCCCCGCCGTCCAGCCGCACCCGCACGCCGCCGGGCACCTCCTCGACCCGCACGGGCGAGCCCTGCTCGGCCAGCACGAACCGGCCCACCCGGGCCCGCCACCGCGACCGCTCGGGCTCCTCGCCGTCCGCGACGGGCACGCCGACGTCGTCGGCGTGCGTGGCGTACTCCGAGGCGTAGTGGAAGGTCTGCAGGCCCACCGGGTACGGACCGGCCATGGTCGGCAGCATCGCGTCGGCGCCGCGTTCGCGCATGCGGCGCCGCGTGTCGCCGTTCTGGCGGCGCCACTCGGCCAGCACCCCCGCCACCGGCAGGCCGCGGCGGGTGTCCACACACCACTGGTTGAAGCCCGCCAGCCCCTCGACGCCCTCCTTGTCCAGCCGGTTGACCAGCACGTCCAGCTCGTCGTCCAGGCAGGCGTGGTTGTACAGCTCCTCCCCGGCCAGGTGCGCCAGGACGTCCCGCACCGTCCAGCCCTTGCACCTGGAGGGGCGGTCCCAGTCGGCGGCGCCGAGCCCGGCGAAGTAGGCGTCCAGCCGCCGGGCCTCGCGGTCGAGGAGGTCGAACGGGTTCAGGCCGCTGAGCATGTCGGTTCCCATGCGGCTATGCCTCCCCCTTCCGGCGCCTCGCCGAACCGGCGGGGCGGCGCGGATCCGCGGCGGGAGGGGCCGCTCAGGTGTCGACGAACGACTGCGGGACGATCACCCGCAGCGCGTTGCCGAGCAGCCGCACCGTCACCGGGGTCCGGCCGCGGATCTCGCCGTCCACATCGACCTGCATCGGCGGGTCGGTGGCGATGTGCACCTCGTCGGTGGTGAGGAAGGCGTCCTCGCGCAGCGACCGCCGCGGGCCGGTGAGCTGGTGCCGCGCGGTCGCCGACGCCAGCCGCAGCCGCCGCTCGTCGCCCAGCCGGTACACCGCCAGCAGCCGGTCGTCGGGGCTGGCGTCGCGGGCGATGCGCCGGCCGCTGTGGTGGGCGCCGTTGGCCACGTTCAGCTGGTGGGTGGTGACCTCCTCGACGCGGTCGCCGGCGCGGATGGTGGCCCGGAACGCGGTGTGCCGGGGCAGCAGCCACGCCGCCGTCAGCGCGTACGCGGCGCGGCCGACGACGCGTTTGAGGCCGTGCGGGACGTGCTCGGCGATCTGCACCGACAGGCCCAGGCTGACCATGTTGGCGAAGATGTGCCGGCCGCCGTCCGGCTCGGGGCCCGACCCGTCCGGCCGGGTGCCCTGCACCCAGCCCACGTCCACGTCGGCGACCTTGCCGTCGCGCAGCACCGCCACCGCGTCCGCCAGGTTCAGCGGCAGCTCCAGGCTGCGGGCGAAGTTGTTGGTGGTGCCCAGCGGCAGCACGCCCAGCGCGACGTCGCGGTGCGCCAGGTGGCTGACGGCCTCGGCGACCGTGCCGTCCCCGCCGCCGACCACCACCAGGTCCGGCTCCAGGGCGAGCACCTCGGCGAAGATCTCCTTCAGCCGCCCGGGGTCGGTGACCGGGAACTCCCGCACGAACTCGATGCCCGCCGCGTCCAGCAGCTCCCGGGCGCGGTCGAGCAGACGGCGGCCCCGCCGCGAGCGCGCGTTGACGACCAGCACGGCGCGTCCGCCGTTCCGGATCGCCGCCTGCAGCTGCGTCTTGCTGCGCGGCGTGCGTGGTCGTGTGCCGTCCATCCCGATCACCCTACCGTCGCCCCCCCGTCCGGCCGTCGCGCATGCTTTGATGCCCCATTACCCTCCGTTGAACGACGGTGGGGGCGACCGCCATTCCAGCGCCGGGTCAGTGGCCGCAGCGGGGGTCGGCGAGGTGGTCGTGCCGTTCGCCCGAGCCGTTGACGTGCCGGGGGCCGTGCGGATCCTCGCAGTGGAAGTCGTCGGCGACGTGGTCGACCTCCAGCGTCGTATGGGTGATCCCGTAGGCGGAGCGCAGCACGTCCTGCAGGTCGCGGCGCACCGCGTGGCAGTCGCCCCGCGGCTCCACCAGCACGTGCGCCGACAGCGCCGGGTAGCCCGAGCTGACCTCCCATACGTGCAGGTCGTGCACCTCCTCCACGCAGGGGCGGCCGGCCAGCCGGGTGCCGATCTCGGCGGGGTCCACGCCCGCCGGGGCCGCCTCCATGAGCACCCGCCCGGCGTCGCGCAGCAGCCCGTAACCGGCCTTCAGCATCAGCGCGGCCACCACCAGCGAGGCGATCGCGTCGGCCCGGGTGAAGTCCGCCGCCCACACCGCCAGCCCGGCGACCGCCGTGGCGATGAACGCGAACAGGTCGTTGAGGATGTGCTGGAAGGCGCCCTCGACGTTGAGGCTGCGCCGGTCGGCCCGGCTGATCAGCCACGTCGCGGCCAGGTTCACCGCGATGCCGGCCAGCGACGTCCAGAACACCAGGCTCCCGTCCACCTCGGGCGGCGCCGCCAGCCGGCGGACCCCCTCGTAGACGAAGAAGGCCGCCAGCAGGATCAGCGTCAGCCCGTTCAGCTGCGCCGACAGGATCTCCGCGCGGCGCAGCCCGTAGGTGTAGCCGCCCTTGGGGGGACGCGCCGCGATCCGCATGGCGACCAGCGCCAGCGCGACGGCGAACGCGTCGGTCAGCATGTGCGCGGCGTCGGTGATCAGCGCCAGCGACCGGGCGGCGAGCCCGACGACCACCTCGCCGGCCATGAACGCCAGCAGCAGGGCCAGCGCCGCCGACAGCTGGCGCCGGTCGGCGTTCGCCGACACCGCGTGCCCGTGGCCGTGCCCGTGGCCGTGCCCGTGGCCGTGCCCGCCGGCCTTCCCGCGCCAGGGCAGGAAGGCCCGCCGGCGGGCGCGCCGCTTCCCCGCGGCCTCCTCCCGCCCCGCGCTCATGCCTCGCCCTCCTGGTGGCCGACGTGCGCCAGGGCGAGGTCGAGCAGCATCCGGACGTGCGAGTCGGCCAGCCGGTAGTAGGCCATGCGCCCGGACCGGCGGGCCCGCACCACCCCGCTGGCGCGCAGCAGCCGCAGCGCGTGCGAGACCGCGGACTCCGAGTGCCCGCACGCGGCCGCGATGTCGCACACGCACATCTCGCCGCCCTCCAGCAGCGCCGTGATGATCCGCAGCCGGCCCGGATCCGCCAGCAGCCCGAACACCTGCGCCAGCTCGGTGATCTTGTCGTCGGCGGGCAGGGCCGCGGTGACCACGGCGACCTTCTCCCGGTCCACCACCCGCACCGCGCACCCGTCGGCGACCGCCCGGACATCTGAAGCGCTGCTCATATGAGCAAATATAACCCACGGTGCGCCGCCCGCCCGGGCGGGGTCAGCCGAGGTTGCGCTCGGACCACTCCTTCAGGTCGCGGCGCTGGATGGCGGCGGCCATCAGGTCGGGGAACAGGTCGGGCGTGCAGGCGAACGCCGGGACGCCCAGCCCGGCCAGGGCGGCGGCGTTCTCGCGGTCGTAGGCGGGGGCGCCCTCGTCCGACAGCGCCAGCAGCGCGATCACCTGGACGCCCGCCGCGGTCAGCGCGGCGACCCGCTGCAGCATCTCGGCGCGGACCCCGCCCTCGTACAGGTCGCTGATCAGCACCAGGATCGTGTCGCGGGGCCGGGTGACCAGGCCCTGGCAGTAGGCCAGCGCGCGGTTGATGTCGGTGCCGCCGCCGAGCTGGGTGCCGAACAGCAGCTCCACCGGGTCGTGCAGCTGGGCGGTCAGGTCCACCACGGCGGTGTCGAACACCACCAGCGAGGTGCGCAGCGAGCGCAGCGACGCCAGCACCGCGCCGAACACCCCCGCGTACACCACCGACGCCGCCATCGAGCCGCTCTGGTCGACGCACAGCACCACGTCCCGTTCGACCGCCTTGTCGCGGCGCCCGTGGCCGATCAGCCGCTCGGGCACGACCGTGCCGTGCTCGGGCAGGTAGTTGCGCAGGTTGGCGCGGATGGTGCGGGGCCAGTCGATGTCGGCCGCCCGGCGCGGCCGCAGCGTGCGGGACGCCCGGTCCAGCGCGCCGGACACCGCCGAGCGGGTGCGCTGGGCCAGCCGCCGCTCCAGCTCCGCCACGACCGCGCGGACCACGGCCCGCGCCGACTCGCGGGCCCGGTCCGGCATGACCTTGTTGAGCGACAGCAGCGTGCCCACCAGGTGCACGTCGGGTTCGACCGCCTCCAGCATCTCCGGTTCGAGCAGCAGCCGGGTCAGGTTGAGGCGCTCGATGGCGTCCTTCTGCATCACCTGCACCACGCTGGACGGGAAGTAGGCGCGGATGTCGCCCAGCCAGCGCGCCACGGACGGCGCCGAGTCGCCCAGGCCGGCGCTGCGGCGGCCCGGCCGGGACCCGCCGCCGCCCTGCGCGCGGCCGTACAGCTTCTCCAGCGCCGCGTCCATGCGCGCCTCGGCGCCCTTGAGGGCGACGCCGGTGCCGTCGGCGGACTCGCCGCCCAGCACCAGCCGCCAGCGGCGGAGCCGCTCGTCGTCGGAGATGGTCACATCGTTCACGCGGGGGCCTCCCAGCCGAGGATGCGCAGGACCGTCGCGGTGGCGGCGGTCGCGCGGCCGGCGTCGACGCCGTCTTCGCCGTTGTCTTCGCCGCCGTGGTCGTCGCGCGGCGCGGCGGGCCCGGCGCCGCCGCGCAGCCGCCGCACCCGCTCGCCGATGGCGCGCCGCTCGGCCGCCGCGTACCCGCCGAACGGGCGGCGCAGCAGCGGCGGCACGACGGCGACCGCCGCGCCCGGCAGCCCGGAGATCCAGCCGTCCAGCAGGCGCAGCAGGTCGTCGTCGTGCACCAGCAGCAGCCCGCCGCCCGCCAGGAACCCCTCCACCCAGGCGGCGGCGCGGTCGGGCGCGGTGCCGACGGACACGGCGCGGGCCATGCGGGCCGGCGCGTCGTCGAGCCGCCCGGCGTCCAGCAGCAGCCGGACCAGGCGGCCCTCCAGCAGGCCGTGCACCGCGCGGTCGCCGTCCCGGTCGGCCAGGCCGCGCAGGGTGCGCAGCCAGCGGTCGGTGTGGCCGCCGTCGCCGAGGAGGGACAGCGCTCCGTGCACGGCGTCGATGCGTCCGAGCATCTCCCGGGACGCGTCGTCGTCCAGCCCGGTGACGGCCGGGGGCAGGCCCACGCAGACGCGCACCACCAGGCCGTCGACGACGGTGCGCAGCGGGCCGGTGGGGGTGCCGCGCACGTCCCCGTACCGCAGCGCGCGCACCAGGGCGGGCAGCGCCGCCATCAGGTGCGCCACGTCGGAGTCGACGGCGGCGCGGTCGGCCAGGGCGCGCATGACGGCCGGCAGCGCGTCGCCCAGGTCGGCCAGCAGGCACCGCTCGGCCAGCGACGTCAGCTCCGCCAGGGCCGTGGCCTGGGCGGCCGCCGCCTCCGCCCGCGCGGCCGCCGCCTCCCGCACGGTGGTGCCCCACACGCCGGCCTCGATCAGCGCCACGTCGAACTCCGGCCGCCACAGCAGCGTCCAGCTCTCGCGGAACGTCCCCTTGGACCGCCCCTGCGCCTCCTGCGGCACACCCCACTCCACGTCCAGCAGGCGCAGCCGGTGCAGCAGCCGGCTGCGGTCCAGGTCGAGCGGTTTGCGCAGGTCGAAGTCGTACTCCCGGTCGATCGCGGACGGCTTGAGGCGCAGCCGCCGCTGCTCGGCCCGCAGGTCGCGCTGCAGCGGCACCATCGGCGTCCGCTCGGGCACCGACCCGAGCCGCTCGCCCACCGTCATCCGGCGCCGGATCAGCTCCACCGGCAGGTCGTTGCCCTCGCACAGCACGGCCCGGACCGCCTCGGTGACCTCGTCCAGCCCGGCCAGCGGACGGCCGCGCAGCGCGGCCAGCGCCTCGGCGAGCCGCACCGCCTCGATGACGTGCGCGGACGAGACGTGCAGGTCCTCCTCGCGCAGCAGCCGCGCGGCCTCGGTCAGCCACCGCTCGACCGGCCGGTCGCCGGAGGTGAACAGGTGGTGGTACCAGCCGGGGGACCGCACGCCCGCGCCGTACCCGGAGGCGCCCGCCAGCCTGCCGTGCGTCCACGGCACCCAGGTCATCGCCACCTTGGTCTTGGGCAGACCGCGCAGCGTCCGCTCGTCGCGCGCCGCCGGGACCTTCTCCAGCAGCGCCGGCGCGTGCCAGGCGCCGCACACGACGGCGACGCGCTCGTACCCGTCCTTCAGGGCGCGGCGCAGCGTGCGGCGCATGTACGCCTCGCGCTGCTCCTCGCGCCGCAGGTAGCCGGGCGGCAGCGGGTCCAGGCCGCGTTCCGGTTCGGGCGGCTCGGCCAGCCGCGCGCGCAGCTCGGTCATGGCCTCGGCGATCGCGGGGAACGGCGAGGGGCCGTCGCGGCGGTGCTCCACCACGTCGTCCCACCAGCGTTCGGCGTCGTCGTACCCGGCGGCCTGCGCCAGCCAGCCCAGCGGGTCCAGGCGGATGCCGGGCGCCTCGCCCTGCTCCGCGGGCCGTTCGGCGGCCGGCCGCGGGCCGTCGCCGTCGGGGGGCGTGCCGGGGGCCTGCTGATCCTGCCGCTGGGCGAGCTGGTGCGCGGCGGGCAGGTCGCAGAACCGGACGGTGACGCCCGCGCCCAGCGCGTAGCGGAGCGCCTGCCACTCCGGGCTGAACTCGGCGAACGGCCAGAACGCCGCCTGCCGCCCGGTGCCCTCGGCGCCGTCGGGGGACGGGGTGCGGCCGGGGGAGTAGGCCAGCAGCGCCACCGGCGGCACCATGCCCGGGTCGGCGGCCAGGGAGACCAGGTCGTCGGCCTCCGGAGGCCCCTCGATCAGCACCGCGTCGGGCCTGTACTCCTCCAGCGCCCGCCGCAGCGCCCGCGCCGATCCGGGGCCGTGGTGCCGGATCCCGAACACCTCGACCCGCGCCCGCTCGCCCCGGTCGGGCGCCCGCCCCGCCGCGGACGGGCCCGGAGCCGCCGGCGCGGAGGCGGCGGGACGGGGCGGCGACGGGGTCAAGACACCTCCCGGCAGGCGCGGTAGAAGTCCTGCCAGCCGGGGCGTTCGCGGACGACCGTCTCCAGGTACTCCTGCCACACCACCCGGTCGGACACCGGGTCCTGGACGACGGCGCCGACGATGCCGCCCGCCACGTCCGCGGCGCGCAGCACGCCGTCGCCGAAGTGCGCGGCCAGCGCCAGCCCGTTGGTGACCACCGAGATGGCCTCGGCGGTGCTCAGCGTGCCGCTGGGCGACTTGAGCCGGGTGCGGCCGTCGTCGGTGAGGCCGCCGCGCAGCTCCCGGAACACCGTCACCACCCGGCGGATCTCGTCCAGGCCCGCGGGCGTCTCCGGCAGCTCCAGCGCCCTGCCGATCTGCGCGACCCGGCGGGAGACGATGTCGACCTCCTCCTCCACCGTGGCGGGCAGCGGCAGCACCACCGTGTTGAACCGGCGGCGCAGCGCGCTGGACAGCTCGTTGACGCCGCGGTCGCGGTCGTTGGCGGTGGCGATCACGGTGAAGCCCTTGCGGGCCTGCACCTCGGTGCCCAGCTCGGGGACGGGCAGCGTCTTCTCCGACAGGATCGTGATGAGGGTGTCCTGCACGTCGCCGGGCATGCGGGTCAGCTCCTCGACGCGGGCGACCGCGCCGGTGCGCATCGCCTTCATCAGCGGGCTCTCCACCAGCGCCCGCTCCGACGGGCCCTCGGCCAGCAGCCGGGCGTAGTTCCACCCGTACCGCACGGCCTCCTCCGACGTGCCCGCCGTCCCCTGCACCAGCAGGGTCGAGTCGCCGCTGACGGCCGCCGCCAGGTGCTCCGACACCCAGGTCTTGGCGGTGCCGGGCACGCCGAGCAGCAGCAGCGCGCGGTCGGTGGCCAGCGTCGCCACGGCGACCTCCATCAGCCGCCGCGGCCCGATGTACTTGGGGCTGATCCGCCTGCCGTCGGGCAGCTCGCCGCCCATCAGGTAGGTGGTGACCGCCCACGGCGACAGCCGCCACCCGGGCGGGCGCGGCCGGTCGTCGTGCTCGGCCAGCCCGGCCAGCTCGTCGGCGTACTGCTGCTCGGCGTGCGGCCGCAGCACGCCGCCCGGGGGAGTGGAGTCGGTGGGAGAGGTCAACGGGACAGCTCCTTCAGCATGTCGTGGCGGAAACGCAGGGTCTCGATCAGCTCGGCGAGCGCGTGACCGGCCGCCCCCGCCGTGTGGCCGCCCGCGGTGCGGGGACCGGGGGCGGCGGCGCCGAGCCGGGCCGCGACGGCCTCCAGCCGGGGCGCGGCGTCCGGACCGAGGCGCTGGTCGGCCAGGCGGCACAGCTGGGTCAGGGTGTGCTCGTGGGACCGGGCCCGCCGTTCGGCGGCGGCCGCCAGCGCGGCCACCACGGCGTCGGCGAGCCGCCCCGTCCACGGGCCGGGGATGCGCTCCAGGACGCGCAGCAGGTCGGGGTCGCCGTCCACCCAGCGGATCAGGTCGGCGGCGGCCTGGTCGCGTTCGCCGCCGGGCAGCACCCGCAGCAGATCGGCCAGCGCCTCGGGCTCGTCCACCATGACGCCGCCTTTGAGCAGCGCACGCGCCCATGCGACGTCGCGTTGGCGCAGGGCGGCCCGGGCCCAGCCGATGTGCACGTCGCGGGCGGCCCGGGCGTCGCCGTCGCGCCCCTCGGCGCCTTCGCCGCCCGCGCGTCCGGCGGCGCCGGCCACCGGCAGGCAGACGATCTCCATGGGCGGCAGGCCGAACAGGTCCGTCCACGCCGCCAGGGGCGTGCGGGCCAGGATCTCCCGCAGCCAGGCCGCCCGCGTCCCCACCGGCCCCCCGGACCGGCCGCCCGGCGCGAACGACCCGGTGGGATGGAACGGGACGCCGTCGCGGGCCAGGCCCTCGTCGTGCGTGCGCGGCGGCTCCACCAGCACCCAGGTGCCGCGGCGGCCCTGCACCGTGCGCTCCTCGGCGCGCACGCAGGCGCGGGCCCGCGCCGCCATGCGCGCCGCGTACGCCGAATCCGGCAGCCGGGCCAGCAGGTCGGCGGCGGTCTGCCGGACGTCCTTGCCGCGGTCCTCCAGGGCCGACTCCAGGAACTCCTCGTCGTCGGCCGACAAGCCGTGCTCGAACGTCGCCAGGAACGCCGCCCGGTCGGGCGCGGGCTCGCGCCCCCAGGTCTCGCGGAGCGCCTCGCGCGCCGCCGCCGGATCGGTGCCGCGCAGCGCCGTCAGGTAGGCGACGCGCTGGTTGCGGGTGCCGGTCCGCCACACCTCGGGGCCGCCGCCCGGGTCGTCCCCGGCGCCCACCAGGTACGCCCACTCGGTGTTCTGCAGCGCCAGCCACACGCCCCGCCGACCGGCCGCGCGGGCGATGTAGGGCCGCAGCATCCGGTCGCTGCGGCCGCGTTCGAGCAGGTCGGGCAGCAGCCGGGCGGGGACGCGGCGGCCGCGCGCCGCGGCCGCCTCCAGCCACTCGGGCAGCACCCGGATCTGCGTGCCGCCCAGGATCAGCTCCAGCCGCCGCGCCGCCTCGGGCGGGACGACCGGCAGGTCCTCCGCCGGCGCCGGCGCGATCGGCTCCGCGCCCCCGGCCGGACGCCGGCCCGCGCGCC
>NZ_BAABDO010000125.1:0-18549 GCF_039539665.1 Actinomadura keratinilytica | reverse complement strand
GCCGCCGCATCGCCCGCCGCGCCGCCGCCCGCCGCCGCGGCGCCGGACGGCGCGCGGCGGCCGATCGCGGTCCGGCCCTCCGGGTTGAACGGGTGCGGCCTTTCGCGGCGCGGCGCGCGCAGGACGCTAACGTGGCGCGCATGAGCGGATTCCGGCACGTGGTGATGTTCAGCTGGGTGGACGGCACGACCACCCGGCAGCAGCAGGAGGTCGCGGAGCGGCTGCTGGAACTGCCGGGCGTCATCCCCGAGATCAAGGCGTACAGCGTGGGCGCCGACGCGGGCGTCAACCCCGGCAACCACGACTTCGTGGTGGTGGCCGACTTCGCCGACCGGGACGGCTACCTGGTCTACCGCGACCACCCCGCGCACCGCGCCGTGGTCGACCGGTACGTCAATCCGCTCCTCGCGCGGCGCGCCGCGATCCAGTACGAGCTGAGGTAGCCGAGCAAGCGCTTGTCTAGAAGTCCGGTTCGGGTTAGCGTCCCCCCCGAGGGCCGCGCGCATCCAGGCAGGCGCGGGCCGCTGGGACGCCGCCCGCCGGGGATGGATCGCGCCCCGTCTCCGGCGGTCGGCTTCCGTGCGCGGAGGGACGGGCGGTGACCGGCAGGCAGGGCTTCTCCGGCAAGGCGGCGATCGCCGGGATCGGCATGACCGCGCTGTCGCGCGCGTCCGGCCGCACCGAGCTGGAGCTGGCCGCCGAGGCGTCCCGCGCCGCCCTGGCCGACGCGGGGGTCGACCGGCCCGACGCGATCCTGTGCTACCACCTGGGCGACTCGGCCCCGGTGCTGTACCTGGCCCGCGCGCTGGGGATGCCCGAGGTCGGCTGGCACAACGAGATCTACGGCGGCGGCACGCAGAGCGCGTCGATCCTCGCCGACGCCGCCATGCTCGTGGACGCGGGCCTGGCCGAGAACGTCCTGGTCTACCGGGCCCTCAACGGCCGGTCCGGCCGGCGCATGAACACCCTGGGCCTGCGGCTCGGCGAGGGCGTCGAGGAGCAGTTCACGCATCCCTACGGCTTGGCCGGCCCGGTGCACCAGTTCGCGCTCGCCGCGCAGCGCTACCTGCACGACACCGGCCTGACCGAGGAGCACACCCACGCCGTCGTCGACCAGTCCCGCGCGCACGCCGCCCGCAACCCGCGCGCCATGCGCCGCGACCGCGTCGACCTGGCCGCCTACCTGGCCGGCCCCATGGTCGCCTCGCCGCTGCGCCGCCTGGACTGCTGCCAGGAGACCGACGGGGCGTGCGCGCTGGTCGTCACCCGCGCCGACCGCGCGCCCGACGCGCCGCGCGTGCACGCCGTCGTCCGCGGCGGCGGGCCCGGCGCGTCCGCCATGGACAAGGCCGCCGACGTCACCCGCGTGTTCTCCGCCTACCTCGCCGAACCCCTGTACGCGGCCGCGGGCATGAAACCCGGCCACATCGACGTGGCCCTGCTCTACGACGCCTACAGCTGGCTCGTCCCGCGCCAACTGGAGGACTTCGGCCTGGCCGCCCGGGGCGACCTGGGGGCCGTGCTGCGCTCGCGGGAGATCGCCTGGAACGGGCGGGTGCCGGTCAACCCGCACGGCGGGCTGCTGTCGGAGGGGTACGTGCACGGTTTGAACAACGTCGCCGAGGCCGTCCGGCAGCTGCGCGGCACGGCCGTCAACCAGGTCGCGGACGCCGCCGTCGCGCTCGTCACCGGATTCGGCGGCGGCTACGGGAGCGCGGCCGTGCTCACGCGCCCGCAGGGGGGATAGCCGGGATGGGGGCAGCCGGTGGGCGGCGGTCAGCCGATTGGGCGAGGGGCCGGTGGGCAGGGGTCAGCCGATGGACAGGGCGCTGAGGATGGCCTCGCGGAGCTGCTGCGGCGTCGGGGCCTCCAGCAGGCGGGGGCCGCTGCGCAGCGCGACCATCGCCCACCAGGAACCGGTGGCCTCGCCGTACCAGACGCGGACGCCGGGGAACTGCTCCTGCAGGCCGCGGATCAGTGCGGCCCGGAACTCCGCCTCGGGCGGCTCGCCGTGGTCGGCGGCACCCCCTTGAGCCGTCATCGTGCCCCTTTCCCCCCGGTCCACCCATATGGGGAGCAGCGTCCGGTTGCCGCGGAGCGTCGCTCTGACCAGGCAATATGTAATCGATACCACGATATGCGGGCGGGCGGGCGGACGAGACGCCGACACTCCGTTTCGGTGCTTTCACCGCTCGGTGGACTCCCCGCGGGGTTAGGGGCGAATCCCCCGGGAGGTAATGAAAAACCCGGGCGCCGGCGGGCGCCCGGGTGCCGCGTGCCGGTGGCTCAGTGGGTGTTGATGCCGTCGAACATGACCTTGAGGTAGTGCTCGGACAGCCCGGCGGCGTCGAGGCGGCCGCCGGGGCGGAACCAGCGGACCGCCACCCAGATGGTGTCGCGGATCATCCGGTAGGTGAGCTTGGGGTCGATGTCGGAGCGGAACAGGCCCTGCTCCTGGCCCGCCCGGATGGTGTCCACCCACATCTTCTCGACCTCGTCCTCGGACTTGGTCAGGTAGTCCAGGCGGTCCTTGAGGTAGTTCCAGTCGTTCTGCATCACCGTGATGGCGGCGCGGTGCGGCTCCAGCGTGCCGAACGCGATCCGCACCAGCCCGGCGATGGTCTCCCGGGGGTCGCGCCCCTCCTCGATGACGGCCCGGTAGGACGACATCACCTCGTCGAAGAACCCCGAGAGGATCTCGTCGACGATCGACTCCTTGGAGCTGAAGTGGTGGTAGAGGCTGCCGGACAGGATACCGGCCTCCTTGGCGATGTCGCGCACCGTGGTGGCCTGGTAGCCCTTCTCGGCGAACAGTTCGGCCGCGAGCCTGATCAGGTGCTCACGCCGCTCCGAGGCCAGCGCGGGCGAACCGCGGCCGCGGCGGCGGGTGGCGCCCTCACCGGTGGTGCGGGCTTTGGGTCGTCCTGAATTGGTGCTCGTGGTCGTCACCCTCTCATTATGCCGCTCGCGCCCAACCGCTTGTTCAATTGGCCTGCCCCCACCAGCGTATCGCCGGCCACCAAGCGCTTGGTGCCGATCGGGCCGCGCGCCGCGGCGGACCGGACCGGCCGTAGGCTCGGACGCATGGCCGATGTGATCGTTTTCGACCTGTTCGGGGTGATCGCCCGAACCCAGAGCCCCGAGGCCGTCCGGCGGATCGAGAAGACGGCCGGGGTCTTCGGCAAGTCCGCCGCCGCGTTCTGGAAGGCGTACTGGGAGTGCCGTCCCCCCTACGACGCCGGCCAGGACGCCGCGGCCTACTGGGCGGCGGTCGCCGACCGGCTCGGCATCGCCTTCCCCGACGTCCCCGCCCTGATCGAGGCCGATCTCGACAGCTGGACCGACGTCGACGAGGCCATGGTCGAACTGGTCGTCGAGCTGGCCGACCGCGGCCGCACCCTCGGCCTGCTGTCCAACATCATCGGCGAGCTGGTGCCGCGCTTCGAGGCCCGGCACGGCGGGTGGCTGTCGCGGTTCGCCGCGCTGACCTACTCCTGCCGCATCGGCGTGGCCAAACCCGACCCGCGCGCCTACCGGATCTGCGCCGAGCGGCTGGGCGTCGCCCCGGGCGAGGTGCTGTACTTCGACGACCGGGAGGACAACGTGGTCGCCGCGCGGGAGACCGGCATGCGCGCCGAGGTGTTCCGCTCGCCCGCCCAGGTCCGGGAACTGCTGCTTCCGTGACCGTCTCCCGCGTCGCGGCCGAGCTGCGGGCCGCCGGCTGCGTCTTCGCCGAGGACGAGGCGCGCGTGCTCCTCGCCGCCGCCCGCACCCGCGCCGAACTGGACGCCATGGTCGCCCGCCGCGCCGCGGGCGCGCCCCTGGAGCACGTGGTCGGCTGGGCGGAGTTCTGCGGGCTGCGCATCGCCGTCGGCCCCGGCGTGTTCGTCCCGCGCCGCCGCACCGAGTTCCTGGCCCGCCGGGCGGCCGCCCTCGTCCCGCCCGGCGGCGTCGCCGTCGACCTGTGCTGCGGCTCGGGCGCGGTCGGCGCCGTGCTGGACGCGTCCGCCGCCCGCCCCGGCCTGCACGCCGCCGACATCGACCCCGCCGCGGTGGCCTGCGCCCGCCGCAACCTCCCCGCCGCGCACGTGTACGAGGGGGACCTGTTCGACCCGCTGCCGCCGGCGCTGCGCGGCCGGGTGGACGTGCTGGTCGCCAACGTGCCGTACGTCCCCTCCGGCGAGGTCGCCCTCCTGCCGTCCGAGGCCCGCGACCACGAGCCGCGGACGGCCCTCGACGGCGGCGCGGACGGCCTGCGCATCGCCCGGCGCGTCGTCGCGGCGGCGCCGTCGTGGCTGGCGCCCGGCGGCCATCTGCTGTTCGAGACCGGCCGCCGCCAGCTCCCGGCCGCCCTGCGGGCCGCCGCCGAGCACGGCCTGCGGCCGGAGGCGGCCGCCGACGACGACCTGGACGCCACCATCGTCATCGCCGCCCGCGCCTGAGCGGCCACCCGGACGGGTCACCCGGCGGGTCACCCGGCGGGTCACCCGGACGGCGGCAGCTCGCCCTCGGCCGCACCGCCCGCCTCGGCGGCCTCGGCCAGCCGGCTGCGCAGCGTGCGGACGAGCGCCTCGCTGTGCTGGGTGAGCCGCTCGATGGCCGGGATCGCCAGGTCGTCGCGGACGGTGCCGGCCAGCAGCTCGTCGTACTCGTGCGCCCTGGCCGCCAGCGTCTCCAGATGGCGGTGCGCGCGCAGCGCCTCGTCGGCGGCGCGGGTGCGCTCGGCGTAGCGCTCCAGCGCCTCCACGCGCCGCGTCACGGCCGCCACCGACGCCTCCAGCTTCTCGCGCAGCGGACGCAGCGCGGCCTCCACCTCCGGCAGCCCGGCCGACTCGGCGATCTCCCGCTGCTCGCCGCGCAGCCGGGACTGCCGCGCCAGCACCTGCGCGATCTCCCACTCCTGGCGGGGCAGGGTGACCGCGTTGTCCAGCGCGTCCAGCAGCCCCTCCCGGTTGACCTCCGAGTCGCGCACCGTGTCGACGGCGGCCTGCACGCGGGCCAGCAGCGCGCGGCCCTCCTCGTCGAAGTCCTCGGGCGTCAGGTACCGGTCGCGGCGGCGGGCCAGCTCGCGGGCGCGCCGCAGGTCCAGCGAGAACGCCGGGGAGCCGAGCGCGACCAGCAGGGCCAGCATCGCCAGCCCCAGCAGCCACAGCGACCCCAGGATGGGCGAGCCGACCAGCCCGACGCCCAGCACGGTCAGCGGGGCCAGCCACATCAGCGGCCGCTGCCGGGCGACGATCCGGTCCAGCTCGGCGCGCAGCGACGGGTCGGCCACCGGGCGCACCTCGGCCGCGCCCGCCCGGCCGTCCTCGCCGCGCGGCGGGGCGATCCTGCGCCAGTACGTCCCGACGTGGGTCTCGAACGCGAAGTCGGTGGGCGCGATCTCGATCTCGGTGGGGCCCGCGGGCAGCGGCCACGACCCGACCGGTTCGCCCCCGCCCGGCCCGGTGAACCGCACCCACCAACCGCCCTTGCCGTCCTCGCACCGGTAGCGCCCCGGCGCCACGTCGATGCCGACGAAGAACGTTCCGATTCCTGGGATGGAATTGCTCCAGGCACCACTGGTCACCGGCGACCTCCGAGCCGACCTCTCCGCCGTGTCCCCGCGTTCCCGCCCACGAGGCGCGCCCCGCGGACGTTCCCCTGCACCCGTGCATACGTCCGGCGGGACGATACGGGTTGCTTTACCCAGAACCTGCCGGGGGAAGTCTCGGACGGGCCATGCTCTTGGCACCCGGCGGGCAATGGAATACTCCAGGCGTGCGACCTTCCACCGACCCCTTTGACGAGCCCCCGTGGGCGATGCAGCTGGTGGCGCGCGTCGAGAAGGCGGCGCCGCCCGCGCACGGCGCGGTGTGCGCGGCCGCCGCGACCGCGGTCGTGACGCTGCTCACCGATCCCCGGGCGGCCGACCCGGAGGGGGAGTGGCACCCGTTCGTGGCGCGCTGGGAGGCGGGCCGCATCCGCAAGGTGGCGCGGCGGGCGCGCGGGGCGCGGTGGGCGGACGTGCAGCGCCTGCCCGGGGTGACCGTGGACGTCCAGGGCGCGCAGGTGCGGGCGTTCGTGCCCGGCGCCGTCGGCGAGGTGCCGCCCGAGATCGCCAAGCTGCAGGTCGCCGGACTCGACCTGCCCGGCGAGGACGAGCCCAAGCCGCCGCCCGAACCCCCGTACGCGGCGATCGCGCTGAACCCGGACGCGGCGATGAGCACCGGCAAGGCCGCGGCGCAGAGCGGGCACGCCGCGCACCTGCTGCTGCGTCAGGCGCCCCCGCCGCAGGCGCACGCGTGGATCGAGGGCGGCCTGCGGGTCCACATCGTTCCCGTGGCCGCGGAGCGGCGTCCCTCCGCGGAGGGCGGGGCCGGCGAGGTGCCGTGGCGGCGGTGCGTGGAGCACGCGACGGTCGCGGTGCGCGATGCGGGGTTCACCGAGGTGCCGCCCGGCACGATGACCGCCATCGGCTGGATCGTCACCTGAGCGGGGCGCCTAGGCGGACGGCTGTTCCGACTGTTCCTTCGGTTCCCGCTCTTCCGGCTCTTCCTTCTGCTCCTGCTGCTCTTCTTGCTGCTGCTGAGGCTGGGACTGCGGCTCTTGCGGCTGCTGTGGCTGTTGCGGCTGCTGCTGGTGCTGCTGCATCAGCCGCGCGCGGCGCTGCTGCCAGCGGTTGAGCGCCTCCAGCGCCAGCTCCTGGGTGCGGGTCAGCCCGCTGGGCCGCAGCTCGGAGTCCGACGCGTCGGAGTCGGCGCCGGCGCCCGCCACCGGGCGCTCGGCGGGGCGCGGCAGGGCGCCGCGGCCGACCCGCACCCGCACGCTCAGCGCGTACGACAGGAACAGCAGGAACGCGAACCCGGCCAGGTACAGGGTGTGCTCCAGCAGGCCGCCCCAGCGGCCCTTGACCACGTCCACCACGGCGAACAGGGCGAAACCGGCCGCCCATCCGGCGAGCGCGGGCAGCAGCCACACGTCCCGCCGCCGGGCCAGGCCGGCCACGGTGAGCGCGACGAGCAGCAGTTCGACGACCTTGACCAGCACCAGTGCCGGGGAGGCCAGGCCGGAGCCGAGGTAGTCGGCCAGCTCGGCGCGGCGGTCGTCCCACGAGATCAGCGCGGTGAGCAGCCCGGTCGCCCCGTAGGCGGTGGCGAACACGCCGATCGGGTAGTGGAAGCGGTGCCAGTTGCCGGTGCCCGAAGCGTTCCCGGTCCGGCCCGGTAGCGGCAGGTCGGGCCTGGTGAGCTTCGCGGAACCCTGCGTCATCGGTCTCCTGCCTTCGCTCGCGTGTCCTACGCGCAAGATATCCCGAATGCCCGGTGGGGATGCCGATCACCGCGCTGACCTGCCCGAAGTGCTTGCGTCCGTCCCGGCGACGCGTCAGGCTGGCCTGGTCGGGCCGCGCGGAGTCCATGGCGGGGCGCGGGGGCGCCCCAGGTTGGAGCAGCGAGATGACGCCTGACGAGATGGCGCCTGACACGGGAACGGCCGCGTTGTCCGCAACGCGGATCGACTATCTGGAGAAGCTCGGCGAGGAGCTGCGGCGGCGGGGGCTGCGCGCGCGGCTCACCGTCCCGCGCGACGGTTCGCCCAGCCTGCACGTGATCAATCCGGCCGCGTCCGTCCTCACGGAGAACATCCTGGTGGAGGACGGTGCGGACGGGTGGTGGTACTGGTGGTCGTGGGCCGAGCGCATCGCGGCCGCCGACGACGTCACCGCCGCGGCCGCCCGCGTCGCGGCGGTCCTGGCCGCGGACTGACCCCGCGCGCCGCATGACGGACCGGACGGCGTGATCATGCAGCCGCCGGCGACCGGCCCTGCATGATCACGCTTTTCGCATGCCCTCGCTTCACCGCCTGCATCCGCCTCCCTCCGGCCTCCCTCCACCGCCCGCGGCCGCCGCCCGGGGGTCGCCTCCGGGGCCGCTGCCCGGGGCGAATGTTGAGGCGCAAAACATTCGGCTCACGCTGCGGTGATGAGCCACCCCCTGCCCGAGCTGACCCCGCAGGTGAGCGGCATCCGCGTTGATCTCGCGTTACGGGATTGTTACCGGCTCCAACAAATTCGGTGGCGGCAGGATCTTGGCGAGTCCGGGGAACGCGACATATGTTGCGGGGCACAACATACGCGCGGTTCGTGATCCCGGTCACGGCGCCGCGCGCGTCCCACCCCGTCAACCCCGGCCGCGCCGGCGCGGCCGACCCCCGAGAAAGGACCCGTGCAGATGCGCAAGGGGATCCTCAGCCTCGCCGCCGTCTCCGCGGCGGCGGCGCTCACGCTCACCGCGTGCGGGGACGACTCCGGCGAAGCCTCGTCCGAGTCGTCCAAGGGCAAGATCGGCGTGATCCTCCCGGACACCAAGTCCTCGGTCCGCTACGAGAGCTTCGACCGCCCGTACCTGGAGCAGGCGTTCAAGGCGGCCGGCGTGGAGTACGACATCCAGAACGCCGAGGGCGACACCCAGCGGTTCCAGACCATCGCCGACCAGATGATCACCAACGGCGTCACCGTGCTGGTGGTGGACGGCATCGACTCCAACTCCGCCGCGGCGGTGCAGCGCAAGGCGCAGCAGCAGGGCGTCAAGACGATCGACTACGACCGGCTCACCCTGGGCGGCGTCGCCGACTACTACGTCTCGTTCGACAACGTCAAGGTCGGCGAGGAGCTCGGCAGGGGCCTGCAGAAGTGCCTGGGCGACAAGGACGCCGACATCGTCTACCTCAACGGCGCGGCCACCGACAACAACGCCACCCTCTTCGCCCAGGGCGCGCACAGCGTGCTCGACAAGATCCCCAACTACAAGAAGGTCGCCGAGCAGGCGGTGCCGAACTGGGACAACCAGCAGGCCGCCACGATCTTCGAGCAGATGTGGACGCAGCAGAAGGGCAAGATCGACGGCGTGCTGGCCGCCAACGACGGCGTCGGCAACGCGGCCATCTCGATCCTGAAGAAGAACTCCGAGGCGGGCAAGGTGCCGGTGACCGGCCAGGACGCCACCCTGGAGGGGCTGCAGAACATCCTCGACGGCAACCAGTGCATGACGGTCTACAAGCCGGTCAAGCAGGAGGCGGAGGCGGCGGCCAAGCTGGCGGTCGCGCTGATCAAGGGCGAGAAGGCCGAGACCAACGGCACGGTGGACGACCCGCAGGGCAAGCGGCAGGTGCCGTCGGTGCTGCTGAACCCCGTCCCGGTGTTCAAGGAGAACGTCAAGCAGGTCGTGGACGACGGGTTCGTCAAGAAGGAAGACCTCTGCAAGGGCGCCTACGCGGCCAAGTGCAAGGACGCCGGAATCCAGTGACCCCTGCGGCGGGCCCCTCCGCTGGGGGCGCGCGCTCCTCCCGCTCCGCGCGGCGCAGCGCGCGCCCGGGGCCCGCCGCGGGCCACCCGCTCCCGAAGGGAAACACGTGGCAGACAACGGTGAACCCGTACTCCGCCTGATCGGGGTCAACAAGAGCTTCGGCCCCGTCCACGTCCTGCACGACGTGGACTTCGCCGCGTACCGCGGCGAGGTGATGGCCCTGGTCGGCGACAACGGCGCGGGCAAGTCCACCCTGATCAAGAGCATCGCCGGCATCCACCCGATCGACTCGGGGCGCATCGAGTTCGAGGGCCGGCCGGTGCAGATCGGCGGTCCCCGCGACGCCGCGGCGCTCGGCATCGAGGTGGTCTACCAGGACCTGGCGCTAGCCGACAATCTGGACATCGTGCAGAACATGTTCCTCGGCCGGGAACGGCGCCGGGGCATCGTGCTCGACGAGGACTCGATGGAGGAGGCGGCGCGTGAGACGCTGGCCCGGCTGTCGGTCCGCACCGTCAAGTCCGTCCGGCAGCAGGTGGCCAGCCTGTCCGGCGGGCAGCGGCAGACCGTCGCGATCGCCAAGGCGGCGCTGTGGGAGTCGAAGGTGGTCATACTGGACGAGCCCACCGCGGCGCTCGGCGTGGCGCAGACCCGGCAGGTGCTCGATCTGGTCCGCCGGCTGGCCGACACCGGCCACGCCGTGGTGCTGATCTCGCACAACATGAACGACGTGTTCGAGGTGGCGGACCGCATCACCGCCCTCTACCTGGGCCGGGTGGCCGCCGAGGTGCGCCGCGCCGACGTCACCCACGCCCAGGTCGTCGAACTGATCACCGCGGGCCGGTCCGGCGACCTGGGGCTCGCCCCGGCGGCCGCGGCCGAGAACATCTAAAGGAAGATCGCGATGTCCACCGAAATGTCAAAGGGCGCCGCCACGGCGACGCTGGCGGACTCCGACTTCGCCGTCGACCGCAGGACGCACGACGTGCGGTCGGCCGCGCTCGACTACTGGAGCCGGGTGCGCTCGGGCGACCTCGGCGCGCTTCCGGCGATCCTCGGCCTGGTCGGGCTGGTGGTGCTGTTCACCGCGCTGCGCCCCGAGACCTTCCTGAGCGAGCGCAACATCGCCAACCTGTTCGTCCAGGCGATGCCGGTGACGATCCTGGCGATGGGCCTGGTGTTCGTGCTGCTGCTCGGCGAGATCGACCTGTCGGCCGGGGTCGCCAGCGGCGTGTGCTCGGCGGTGATGGCCAAGCTCATCGTCGACGCCGGCCAGCCGTGGTACGTGGCGGTGCTGGCGGCGGTGGCCGTCGGCATCGTGATCGGCACCGCCATCGGCTGGCTGGTGGCGGTGATCCGGATACCGTCGTTCGTGGTGACGCTCGCGCTGTTCCTCGGCCTGCAGGGCATCACCCTGCGGCTGATCGGCGAGGGCGGCACGGTGCCGGTGCGCGACGAGGTGATCGTGGCGCTGGCCAACAAGAACATGCCGGTCTGGATGGGCTGGGTGCTGGCGCTGGTGTGCGCCGTCGGCTACGCCGCGATCCAGCTGCGGCGCTGGCAGCAGCAGCGGGCGCGCGGGCTGGCGGGCCGGCCGCTGGAGCTGGTGGTCGCCCAGTCCGTCGTGGTCGCGCTGGCGCTGCTGTTCGTCACCTACCTGCTCAGCCTGGACCGCGCGCCCAGCCCGCTGATCACGCTGGCGGGCATCCCGTGGGGCGTGCCGCTGGTGGGCGTGCTGCTGGTCGTGTGCACGTTCGTGCTGACCCGCACCGCCTACGGGCGGCACATCTACGCCGTCGGCGGCAACGCCGAGGCCGCCCGCCGCGCCGGGATCAACGTGACCCGCATCCGCATGTCCGTGTTCATGATCTGCTCGGGGCTGGCGGCGGTCAGCGGGATCGTGGCCGCGTCCCGGCTGAACTCGGTCACCCCCGACGCGGGCGCGGGCAACACGCTGCTGCTCGGCGTGGGCGCGGCGGTGATCGGCGGGACGAGCCTGTTCGGCGGGCGGGGCAAGGCCCGCGACGCGGTGCTCGGCGGCCTGGTGGTGGCCGTCATCGCCAACGGCCTGGGCCTGCTGGGCGCCAAGGCGTACGCCAACTACCTCATCACCGGGTCGGTGCTGCTGCTGGCCGCCAGCATCGACGCGCTGGCCCGGCGGCGGAGGGCGGCGACGGGGCGGTGAGCCTGCCCGCCCTGTCCGGATGGTTCCCGCGCGGCCGGGGCGGCGGCCGACGAGCCGGGGACCCGGCCCGCACCGGGTCCCCGGCAGAGGCCCCGACACAGGCCCCGACACAGGCCCCGGCGGAGGTCGCGGCGTGGGCCGGGGCCGGTCCGCCCGCCGCCCGCACGGCTCCCGGCGCCGCTGCCGCGGGCTGGGAAACTGCTAGGCTCACCGGTCAGGACCGCTCCGCCGCCCTCGGCGGGGCGGCACGGTGGGAGCCCCTCGGCATGTCAGCAGTCACGCCCGTCCTGGACCTGCGCGGCGTCCACAAGAGCTTCGGACCCGTCACGGTGCTGCACGACGTCGACTTCGTCGCCTACCCCGGCGAGGTCACCGCGCTGGTCGGCGACAACGGCGCGGGTAAGACCACGCTGGTCAAGTGCATCGCCGGGATCGTGCGGCGGGACCGCGGCGAGTACCTGTTCGAGGGCCGCCCGGTCCGGGTGGACAGCCCCCGCGAGGCGACCTCGCTCGGCATCGAGGTCGTCCACCAGGACCTGGCCCTGTGCGAGAACCTCGACATCGTGCAGAACCTGTTCCTCGGCCGCGAGCGCCGCCGCGGCATGGTGCTGGACGAGGCCGAGATGGAGGAGGTCGCCGCCGACATCCTGGCCGGGCTGTCGGTGCGGATGACCGGTTCGGTGCGCCAGCCGGTGTGGGCGCTGTCGGGCGGGCAGCGGCAGACCGTCGCGATCGCCCGCGCGGTGCTCGGCGACTCCAAGGTGGTCATCCTGGACGAGCCGTCGTCGGCGCTCGGGGTGGCGCAGACCCGGCAGGTGCTGGAGCTGGTGCGGCGCCTGGCCGACCGCGGCCTGGCCGTGGTGCTGATCTCGCACAACATGAACGACGTGTTCGCGGTGTCCGACCGGATCGCCGCGCTGTACCTCGGCCGGATGGTCGCCCAGGTGCGCACCGCCGACGTCACCCACACCCAGGTGGTCGAGCTGATCACCGCCGGGCGCAGCGCGACCCTGGAGCAGCCGGACGGGCGCCCGGGCGCACCGCTCGGCGCGGACGTCCCCTCGGCGGCGGCGGAGCCGCCCGCATGATGAGGGCAGGCCCGTCACAAGAGGAGATCCGGCGGCACAACCTCGGCGCGCTGCTGCGCTTCGTGCACGTGCGGGGCCCGGCGTCGCGGGCCACCCTCGCCGAGACCCTCGGGCTCAACCGCAGCACGATCATGGCGTTGACGTCCGACCTGACCGCGGCCGGGCTGGTGCGCGAGGAGCTGCCGCGCCGTCCCGGCCGCCGGGCGGGACGGCCGTCGCTGGTGGTGCGGCCGGAGTCGACGCGGGTGTACGTGCTGGCGTTCGACGTGGGCGTCGACCGGCTCACCGTGGCGCGGGTCGGGCTGGGCGGCGTCATCCTCGACCGCCGCGAGGCCGCCCGCCCCGCCGAGGGCGGCGGCGCCGCCCGGCGGGCGGCGCCCGACCCGCACGAGATGGTGAGCGCGCTGGCGGCGGCGGCGCGCTCGCTGGTGCGCAAGGCCGGGGACGAGGCGACCTGCGTGGGCGCGGCGCTGGCGTTCCCCGGCATCGTGCGCCGCTCCGACGACCGCGTGATGTTCGGCCCGAACCTGGACGTGCGCGGCGTCGCGGTCGGCGAGGTGCTGTCGCGGCGGCTCGGCCTCGGCGTGCCGGTCGCGGTGTGCAACGACGCCAACCTGGGCGCGCTGGCCGAGCACGAGCGCGGCGCGGGCGTGGGCGTCAACGACCTGATCTACCTGCACGGCGACGTGGGCGTCGGCGGCGGCATCATCACCGGCGGGCAGCTGCTGGGCGGCGAGGACGGCTACGGCGGCGAGATCGGCCACATGGTCGTCAACCCGGGCGGCCGCCGCTGCGCCTGCGGCTCGCGCGGCTGCCTGGAGGCCGAGGTCGGCGAGCGCACCCTGCTCGACCTGGCCGGGCGGCGCGAGTCGCCGGACGTGCCGGGGCGCGAGGCGGTGCGCGCGGTGGTGGACGCCGCGGCGCGCGGCGACGTGGTGGCCCGCGACGCCCTGCACCGGGTCGGCACCTGGCTCGGCCGCGGCGTCGCCGACCTGGTCAACATCTTCAACCCCGGGATGGTCATCTTCGGGGGCACGCTGCGCGACGTCTACCTCGGCGCGGCCGCGCAGGTGCGCAGCGTGCTGGCGACGGGCGCGCTGGCCGCGCCGCGCGAGCGGGTGAAGCTGCGCACGGCCGCGCTGGCGGACGACACCACGCTGGTGGGGGCGGCGGAGTTCGCGTTCGCCGACGTGCTGTCCGACCCCGTCCAGGTGCTGGCGCGGCTGCGCACCACGCCGGAGGACGCGCCGGTCCCGTGAGCGGCGGCGGGCGCGCCGCCCGGCCGGATCGGCCGCCGGATCAGCCGTCGAAGCGGCCGTAGCCGCCGTTGTAGAACAGCAGGGGCTCGCCGTCGTGCAGCTTGTCCAGGTGGTGCACCCGCGCCACCACGATCATGTGGTCGCCCGCGACGTGCTCGTCCTCGACCGAGCACTCGATCCACGCCAGCGCCCCGTCGATGACCGGCCCGCCGCTGGGCGAGGTGCTCCAGCCGATGCCGGCGAACTTGTCGCCGCCCTTGGCGGCCAGCTTCCGGCACACCTCCAACTGCCCCTCGCCCAGGATGTTGACGCACAGCCGCGGGGCGCTGCGCAGCCGCGGCCAGGTCGTGCTGGTGTGCGCCACGCAGAAGGCCACCAGCGGCGGGTTCAGCGACACGGAGGTGAACGAGTTGGCGGCCAGGCCGGTGGGGCGGCCTGCGTCGGCGTCGATGCCGGTGATGGCGACCACTCCGGTCGCGAACCGGCTCAGCACCGACCGGAACCGGGCGGAGTCGATGCCGGTCGCCGCCCCGTCGGCCGGGGACGCGGACGAGCCGTTGGGCGATCGGTGCATGCGGCGATCCACTCCCTGGCCTGCGGGGCGCTCGGCCGGGCGGCGCGCGTTCCGGCCGGCCGGCGGCCCGGCGGCCGTTCCGGCCGGCACGGCCGCGGTCGCGGCGTCGGCCATCGTGCCCGATCCCTTCTGTTAGCCAAGCGCTTGCTTGGACGATAGGGCGGCCCTGTTCGCGGTGTCAAGCCGGGCCGACTCGGCGCCGGCCGACCCCGTCGCGCGGTACGGGACCGCCCGCCCCCGCGTGCCATTGCAATGCATCCGGCGCCCGGTCGATTCCCGAATCCCATCGAATGCGACGAAAGTCCAATCCTGGACCTAGGACCTTCGGTGGAGTAGTGTGCTGGTAAGCAAGCGATTGCTTGGTATGGGAGGGCTGGGTGACGGGCTTCCGCGACCGGACCGCGATCGCCGGGGTCGGCTACACCCCGTTCAGCAAGAACTCGGGGGTGTCCACGCTCACCCTGGCCGTGCGGGCCATCATGGCCGCCCTGGACGACGCGGGCCTGTCCGTCGACGACGTGGACGCGCTGGCCACCCACCGCGTCGGCGACTCCGTCCCGCCGTGGGCGGTGGCGCCCGCGCTCGGCGTCCCCGAGGTCTCCTGGTATCTCGACCAGTTCGGCGGCGGCAGCGTCTCGCACGCGGTGGTCGGCCAGGCCGCCATGGCGGTCGCCGCGGGCGTCGCCGACACGGTCGTGTGCTACCGCGCCATCAACGCCCGGTCGGAGTTCCGCATGGGCGGCACCGGACGCGGCGCCGCACCCGTCTTCGACGCGCAGTACCAGGCGCCGTACGGCTACTTCGCGCCGCCGCAGCAGTTCGCCATGTTCACCCGCGCGCACATGAACGCCTACGGCACCACGCACGAGCACCTCGGCCGCATCGCCGTGGCCCAGCGCGCCAACGCGGTGAAGAACGCCCGCGCGCTCAAACGCGACCCCATCACCCTGGACGACTACCTGGCCTCGCGCTGGATCGCCGAACCGCTGCGCCTGCTGGACTGCTGCCTGGAGACCGACGGGGCCTGCGCCCTCGTCGTCACCTCCCGCGAACGCGCCCGCGACCTGCGGCGGCCGCCCGTGCTGGTGTCCGCGGCGGCCTGGGGCGGCGGCGACAGCATGTTCTCCGGGACCGGCACCGACTTCACCGTCACCGAGGCCGCCCGCCTCGCCCCCCGCCTGTACGCCATGGCGGGCGTCGGCCCGCGCGACATCGACGTCGCCGAACTGTACGACTGCTTCACCTACTCGGTGCTGGTGCAGCTGGAGGACTACGGCTTCTGCGCCAAGGGGGAGGGCGGCCCGTACGCGGCGTCCGGGGCGATCGCCCTCGACGGCGAACTGCCCGTCAACACCCACGGCGGATTCCTGTCCGAGGGATACGTGCACGGCATCAACCACATCGCCGAGGCCGTCGCCCAGCTGCGCGGCACCGCCGGCGACCGCCAGGTGCCCGGCGCCGAGGTCGCCCTGTCCACCGCCCAGCCGGGGTACGTGCTCGCGGGCACCTCGGCGCTGATCCTCAGGAGCGACACGTGAGCCTTCGGCAGCGTCCCCGCCCCCAGGCCGACCGCGACTCGGCGTCCTGGTGGGCGGCCGTCCGGCGGCACGAGCTGCTCGTGCAGCGCTGCGCGGGCTGCGGCACGCCGCGCTTCCCGGCCCGCGCCGTCTGCAACCGGTGCCGGTCGCTGGAGTACGACTGGACGCCCGCGTCCGGCACCGGCCGCGTCTACAGCTGGATCGTCAACCACCAGGTGTTCCTGCCGTCCATGGCCGACGAGGTGCCGTTCACGGTGCTGGCGGTCCGCCTCGACGAGGGCATCGGCCACGGCGACGACCTGCTGGTGTACGGCAACCTCGTCGGCGCCGACCCCGGCGAGCTGCGGCCCGGCCTTCCCGTCGAGGCCGTGTTCGCCGACATCGACGACGACACCACGCTCGTGCAGTGGCGCCCCCGCCGCTGACACCGGTCGGGCGCCGCCACCGGTGAGCCGCCGGCACCCGGTCAGACCTGACCGCCGCCCTGCCGGTCGCCCAGCAGCCAGCCCGCCGACAGCCGCTCGCGGACCGGGTCGAACGCCATCACCTGCTGCAGTGCGCCGCGCGGCAGGCCGTGCCGGGGACGGCTGCCGAACCAGGCGAGCACGCAGGCGCCGAACAGGATCACCGCGATCGCCAGGCCGCCGTCCAGCACCGCCAGGGCGAGCACCGACGCCGCCAGCAGCGCCAGCGACACCCACCTGCCCGCCATGATCGTCCGCCGGTGCCGGGCCGCGCACGAGGCGCAGCGCGGCACCCCGATCGCGATCCGCTGCCAGTTGTAGCGGATGTAGGGGCCGACGTACTCGGTGCGCAGGTCGCCCCACATCTTCTGCTCGTGGGTGCTGGGCTGGTGGGTGGGGTTGACCCGGCAGAACCAGCACGTGGCGAACAGCAGGTTGCTGCGGGCGGCGGCCAGGTTCTCCTCGATGCGCGTACGGACCGACTCGGTGGCGGCCAGCGGCAGCGCCTGCTCCAGCAGCCCGACGGTGGTCTGCCAGTCGTCGGTGGCGCGGGCGTAGGGCACCAGGCAGCGCAGCACGCGGGAGGCGATCTCGTCGCCCGCGCCCTGGACGGCCGGGTCCCCCTCGTCCAGCAGCACGCGCAGCGTGCCGAGCAGCGACGCGGCCTGCTCCAGGAACCGCGCCGTCACCTCGGCGCCGCGGTCCGGGGCGGCGTCGACGGTGCGCTCGGCGTTCTCGCCCAGCGAGTGCAGCCGGGCCGTCTCGGGCTCCACCGCGCGGGCCAGCACGTCCATGACCGTCGCCGTGGCGAACCCCGACCGCCGCATCAGCGCGACCTGCGCGGCCGCGTCGTCGTGCCGGCCGTCGCGGGCGGCGCGCACGGCCAGCCGGGCGTTGATCGACAGCAGTGCGGCGGGCAGCCGCGACCGCATCCGCGTCGTGGTCTCCAGGGTCAGCCGCGGATCGGCGATCTGGGCGACGCGGGTGTCCACCCGGGTCCACACCGCCGGATCGGCGACCACCCGCGACCAGTAGGCGAACGCCCTCTCCCACAGCGCCCGGCCGTCCGGGTCGAGCCCGCCGCCGTGCTCCTGCCCGGCCGCCCGGTCCAGGGCCCGCACGTGGGCCAGCACCGCCAGGTTGTGCGCGGCGGTCGCCGGGTCGGCCGAGGACTCCCGCCACAGGCGCTCGGCGGTGTCGGCGTCGCCGCGCCGCAGCGCGGCCAGCGCCTCGTCGGGGCCGCCGTCGCGGGACGGCCAGAACCAGAAGAACTCGTCCTCCAGCCGGCGCGCCGGATCGCGCAGCCGCTGCATGGCCTGGTCGGTGACGGTCGCGTCCGGAGGCGGCGACAGCGGCAGGACCGCCGCGCCGGACCCCTGGGACACCCCGAGCCGCTCCTTGAGCCGCAGCTCCTCCGAACGCCGCCGGATGTCGCGGGCCGTGGCGTCCACCGGCAGCCCGGTGATCCGGAAGGCGTTCTCGCGGTACAGCTCCGGCCCCACCTCGTCGAAGAACACGCTCACCCACCGCCCGTCGCGGAGATCCGCAGGGTCACCGTCCGGTTGCGCGCCGCGGCGTCCGCGCCTGCGCCCCGGTACGGCGGCAGCGCGCCGCCCAGGCTCGCCACCGAGATGCGGGCCGTGGGCACGCCGGACGCCTCGCGCAGCACCTCGCGGGCGACCGCGGCGCGGGCCAGGCCGAGCTCCATGTTCCCGGCGTACTCGCCGCCCGCGCGCAGCGGCGAGGCGTCGGTGTGGCCGATGACGGTCACCTCCAGGCGCCCTGCGGCCGGACGCAGCCGCGCGCCGAGCGCGGCGAGCACGGCCCGCCCGTCGGCCGACAGCACCGCGTCGCGGCGGAACAGCCCGCGCCGGAACGCCACCGAGATCTCCCCGGGCGACCGCCGCACGCGCACGCCCGGCACCTGCAGGTCGAGACCGTCCAACGTCGCGGCCGCGTCGGCGGTGGGGGAGGGCGACGGGGACGCCGGGACGGTCACGGGCGCGGTGGCGGGCGCCGCGGGCTCGGGGGCGCCGCCACCGAACCGGATGTCGATCAACAGCGCGAGCATGACCAGCGCCACCAGCGGCACGCCCACGCGCCGCGCCGGCGTGCCGGCCGCGACCGGGCCGCGGCCGCCGCCGGCGCGGACGGCGA
>NZ_BAABDO010000124.1:0-18609 GCF_039539665.1 Actinomadura keratinilytica | reverse complement strand
GCCGCCGACCGCGTCGGTGTGGCCGGACGCGGCCCCGCCCTCCGCCGCGCCCGGGGACGGGCGGCAGGGGGCGGGCGGCGCGGAGGTGGAGGCCACGCAGCTGGACCCGGCGCCGTTCGCCGCGCAGGCCGACCCGGAGGCCACCTCGCGCGATCCGCTGCCTCCCCCGCCCGCACCGGTGTCGGAACCGCCGCCGCCGGTGCCGCCCGCGCCGTCGCTGGAGTCCGGCCCGCAGATCGCCGAGGCCTACGGCATCCGGTTCCTGTGCGGCGCCGACGACATCGAACGCGTCGTGACCGAGGTGCGGCGGCGCGGCAAGTGGGCGCAGCGGCTGCGCGGCCAGGAGGTGTCCACCGCGTCCATGCCGGCGCTGCTGCTGATCGGCGCGCCGTCCAGCGGGCAGCGGCGGCTGGCGCGCATGGTGTCGCGCGCGCTGGCCGATGTGGGGGTGGCCGGCGGGCAGGTGCACGGCGTGCACGCCGAGGAGGTCCGCGGCCGCGGCCCCGCCGGGCTGCGCGGGGTGCTGGAGGAGCACGCCGGGCACACCCTGCTGCTGGACGGCCTGGACGCGCTGGTCCTCGACGATCCGCAGGGCGCCGCCTACGCCGAGCACCTGTACGAGGCCAGGCTGGAGGGCGTCAGCGACACCACGCTGCTGGCCACGTGCGAGCCGGCGCGGGTGGCCGAGCTGTCGGCGGCGGCGCCGGAGCTGATGGCCGACCTGCGCGCGGTGCGGCTGCCGGACATGGGCGAGCCGCGGGTGCGCGCGGGCCTGCTGGCGCTGCTGGCCGAGGAGCGGCGGCTGCGGCTGGGCCCGGACGCCTGGGAGGTCGCGCACCGCGAGTTGGGCGGGCTGCGCGGCCGTGGGCGGCTGACCGGGGCGCGGCTGGTGGAGACCTACCTGGATCGCGCCGTCACCCGCCACCTCGGCCGGGCCGACGCCACGCAGGCGCTCGACAGCGCCGACGTGCTGACGCTGACCGCGGCCGACCTGGAGGGCCTGGCCGCCGAGCTGTCGGCCTGACCGCCCCGCGGGCCGCGTCCCGTCAGGCGGGCGCCCCTCCCCACCAGCGCGCCGGCAGGCGCGGGTCGGACCACAGCCGCCACACCCGCTCGACGGGCGCGTCGAAGTCGGCGGCCACGGTGAGGGGCAGGGTGTCGTAGTCCTTGCCGATGTCCTTGTCGGCTTGGTCGTGTGCTAGGGGGTCGCCGCCGCACCGGCAACCTCCCCCCCCCCCCCCCCGAATGCGCACGGGCATGGGCCCGACCGGCGCGCGGGCGTCGGCCCGGGAAACGAACCCGCAGGGAAGGGACAACGCCGGCGGCGTCGGCGACCATGAAGGCGTGGATCGCGTGGACCGGCTGCTGGTTCTCATCGCCGAACTGCGCGCCGCCGCCCCCGAACCCCTCACCTCCGGCGAGCTGGCCGAGCGGCTGGGCGTCAGCGCCCGCACGGTGCGCCGCGACCTGGAGCTGCTGATCCACGGCGGTCTGCCGGTGCGGTCCAGGCGGGGCCGCGGCCACGTCCTGACCGCCGAGCCCGCGCCGCCGCCGCTGAGCGAGGCCGCCTCGCTGGTCGGCCCGGTGCGCGACACGCTGGCGGCGGCGGTGCGCTCCCGCCGCGTGGTGCGCCTGGCCTACACCGACCGGTCCGGTGCGCGCAGCCTGCGCGACGTCGAACCCCAGTGCCTGGTGCTGGGCCCCCACGCCGAGTACCTGGTGGGCTGGTGCCGCATGCGCGACGGGCCGCGGATGTTCCGCGTCGACCGCATCGGCGCCGCCTACCTGGCCGGACGCGCCGTCCCCGCCCGCGATTTGGACGGGCTGACGGCGGCGCTGCGGGTGCCGCTGCCGCGGGCACCCGCCGACGACGGTCCGCGCGGGGCGCGGCGCGGTGCCCGTTGACGGCGTGCGGTGCGCCGCGCGCCCTTTCCGGACGACCGGAGACGGCACCGGGCGGGCCGCCGAGGGCGCCTGATACCGGTGGCGTCGGCCACTTTCCCGGGCGCGGCGGCTCGCAGGTCGCGGCCCGCCGCACAGGACGAAACGCCCCTGACCAGGCGGGTGCACGCGCCTCACATGCCCCACGCCGCCGGGTCAGGCGGCCGCGGCGGACCATCGGTGGGAGTGAGCACCCCTGCGGTGCCGTTATCGTGGTTGGTGTCGGTGTGGCATGTGTCCCCCGGGCTCTACCCTTTGCCTTCGAGGAATACCGCCGGGCCGTACGGCTCGGGCAGGAGCCTCGTTGTGCCTTTCGCCGCGAGGCGACCACCACACCGGCCTGAACGTCCGGGCCCCGGCGGGCGACACGCCCGCCGGGGCCTCTCATAGCAGGGCGGGTGTGACGGACCGGACCGGCCGCAACACCCGTCCTGCTATGAGATCGCGGTGAGCACCGCCGCGGCCACCGCCGTCAGCACCGCCAGCACCGCGACCGCCGCGGCCGCGACCAGGCGGATCCGGCGGCGCCGCCGCGCCCGGCCCACCTTCGCGCCGGCTTTCGACAGGCGATGGGCCAGCCGCGGGTCGTCCTCGCTGAGGCGGGTCTCGATCTCGGCGAGGATCCGCTGCTCCTCCATCGACAGCGCCATGCCACATACCTCCGGGGGCGGATTGAAGTGCCTTGTTTCTGCCCCGGCTTCAAGATCATTATCCCCGTCGGGCGGTGACCGTCGCGCCCCGTGCGGGAGCGCTCTCACGCTGCATGCGGTCAACGGCCGTGACGTAGTAGGTGTAGGTGCGGCCGGCCTTGGCGGTCGGGTCGAGGATGCCGCCGCCGCGCACCGCGGTCAGCAGCGCCTCGGGGGCGACGCCGGCGCACCCGGGACGTTCGCCGTCCACCCGGTACACCGCATAACCCGCCGCGTCTTCGGAGGCGCCCCAGGTGACGCGCACACCGCCGTCGGTGGCTTCGGCGCGCACGCTGTGGGCGGGTGCGGGCCCGTCCCCGGCCTTGCTCTTGTCGGCGGCCGCGGGCGCCACGGGCGGCAGCGCGGGGGTGGTGTAGTGGTCGTTGCGCAGCCGGGCGGCGAACCCGTGCCGGTTCTCCACCAGGTCCGAGGCGCTGAAGTACACGTCGCCGCGCACCTGCGGGTAGCGGGCGTTGAGTTTCAGGTGCCGCGACAGCTCGTCGGGCTTGCGCCAGGCGGCGTCCTTTCCGACGCGGTAGGCGGCCTGCCCGATCGTCAGCTGCACCTTGGTGCCCTGCACCTGGCGGGCCCACCACTCCACCAGCTTGGCGTAGTCGGCGCGCGGGTCGCCGATGGTCCAGTACAGCTGGGGTGTGACGTAGTCGATCCACCCCTCGCGGATCCATTTGCGGGTGTCGGCGTGGATGTCGTCGTAGCTCTGCAGGGCGCGCGTGGGCGACCCGGCGGGGTCGCTGGTGTCGTTGCGCCACACCCCGAAGGGGCTGATGCCGAAACGCACCCACGGCTTGGCCTGGTGGACGCGTTCGGACACGGTCTTGACGAGGGTGTCGACGTTCTGGCGGCGCCAGGCGTCCTTGCCCATGCCCTTGCCGTAGGTCTTGTAGGTGGCCTGGTCGGGGAACTCCCCCGCGCCGGCCTCGGGGTAGGGGTAGAAGTAGTCGTCGAAGTGGACCGCGTCGATGTCGTACTTGCGGACCACGTCCATGACGGCCTTGACCACCAGGTCCCGCACTTCGGGCAGGCCCGGGTCGTACCACAGGCCCTTGCCGTACTTGCGCACCCAGTCGGGGTGGCGGCGGGCGGGGCTGTCGGGGGCGAGTTTGTTCACATCGCCCTGGCGGCTGACCCGGTAGGGGTTGAACCAGGCGTGGAACTCCAGGCCGCGGGCGTGCGCCTCGTCCAGCATGAACTTCAGCACGTCGTAGCCGGGGTCCTTGCCGGGCGTGCCGGTGATCCACTGCGACCACGGCTCGTAGGGGGAGTCGTAGAAGGCGTCGGAGTTGGGGCGGATCTGCACGAACACCGCGTTGAGGTTCATCGCGCGGGCGTGGTCGAGCAGCTTGCGGAAGTCGGCTTTCTGCTGGTCGGCGGCGCGGTGGCCGTCCTTGGGCCAGTCGATGTTGCCGACGGTGGCGATCCACATGCCGCGCAGTCGGCGGCCCTTGGTCCCGTCGGGTCTCGGCGCGTCGGGGCATTCGGCGGCCGCGACGCCGGGCGCCCTGTCGCCCGCCTTGCGTTCGTCGGCGCCGCCCAGTGCCGGCACGCACCCGGCGGACGCGGTCAGCGTTCCCGTGGCCAGTGCGCCCGCGGCCAGCGCCCGCGCGATGGCACCCGGCGTCCCCTTGTTCGTCCAGACCATGACGAGCCATTGTTACGCACGCGTTGCCGTGCTCGGCGCCAAACGGCGATGCGCGTGTGATGCCTGGACGTCCCGATGGGCCGCGTTCGTCTCTTTTGTTTCGCCCGGTCGCGCGCTTGTGCCGCCGCCCGCGCGGTGCGGGTGTCACCGGCGGGCGTCGTCGGCGTTTGCGGTCCGGTGGTCGCGGTCGGCGGACGGTCACGCAAAGTTGCAAAATTCGAACGTCCGTTCTATCGTCCGGATGTTCGATGGAACGGGGGTGCGTGCCGATGCGCTGGGACAACCTGCGGCTCGACGACGGTGCCGGGCCCGGCCCGGCGGCGCCGCTGATCGAACGCCGCGCGATCGCCCGCACGTTCGACACGCCCGGTTTCCGCGGCATGACCTTCTACGAGGTGCAGGCCCGTTCGATCATCAACCGCGTCCCGGCCGCCTCCCGCATGCCGTTCCGCTGGACCGTCAACCCCTACCGCGGCTGCTCGCACGCGTGCGTCTACTGCTGCTCCGGTGACACCCCGATCCTGATGGCCGACGGCCGCACCAAGCCTCTGCGGGAGGTGCGCGTCGGCGACCGCGTCTACGGCACGCGCCGCGAGGGGCGCCACCGCCGCTTGGTGGTGACGCAGGTCCTCGACCACTGGCAGACGGTCAAGCCCGCGCACCGGGTCGCGCTGCGGGACGGCACCCGGCTGGTCACCAGCGGCGACCACCGGTTCCTGACCGGCCGCGGCTGGAGGCACGTCACCGGCGGCGGGCCCGGGGAGCGGCGGCGTCCGCACCTGGCGCCGGGCGACGTGCTGGTCGGCACCGGGCGTTTCGCCGCGCCGCCGAAGGTCGACGACGACTACCGCCGCGGGTACCTGTACGCGGTGCTGCACGCTTACGGACACGGGCAGGGTCGCGGGCAGGGGCAGGGTCGCGGGCAGGCCGGCCCGCACCAGGTCGTCGGGCTGCCCGCCGGTGATGCCGAAGTGCTCGCCAGGGTGCGCCGCTACCTGGAGCATTTCGGCGTCCACTGCGAGGCTCTGCGCGGGCCGGCGGAGCGCGGTGGTGAGGGGGCCGGTGTCGGCGGCGCCGTGGCGGTGGCCGCCGCCGAGCGGCCGGCCCGGTGTCCGCGCCGGCCGTCGCGGGCGTGGCAGACGGGTCTGCTCGCCGGGCTGTTCGACACCGGCGCCGGCGGCGACCACGCGGTGTCGCGGATCGCGGTCGCCGACGCGGAGATGTTCGGCATGCTGCGCCGCGCGCTGGCCGAGCTGGGGTTCGCCCACACACTCGATCCCACCACCGACTGCACCGACGCCGGTGCCGGGGCGGCGCCGCGCGGTGTCCGCCTCACCGGCGGGCTGCGGGAGCGGCTGCGGTTCCTGCACGCGGTCGGCCCGGCGGCCGCGTCCAGGTGGCCGCTGGAGGGCGCGGCGGTGGCGGGCGAGGCGTCGCTGGAGGTGGTGTCGGTCGAGCCGCTGGGCCTGCAGGCGCCGTTGTACGACATCACCACCGGCACCGGGGACTTCATCGCCGACGGGGTGGTGTCGCACAACTGCTTCGCGCGCCGCTCGCACCAGTACCTGGACCTGGACGCGGGCGCCGACTTCGACTCCAAGATCGTGGTGAAGGTGAACGCGGGCGAGCTGGTGCGCCGGGAGCTGGCCTCGCCGCGCTGGCGCGGCGAGCACATCGCGTTGGGCGCCAACGTCGACTGCTACCAGCGCGCCGAGGGCCGCTACCGGCTGATGCCGCCGATCCTGGAGGCGCTGCGGGACGCCGCCAACCCGTTCTCCATCCTGACCAAGGGGTCGCTGATCCTGCGGGATGTGCCGTTGCTGGTGGAGGCGGCCCGGCGCACCGAGGTCGGCGCGGCGGTGTCGGTGGGGTCGGTGGACCGGGAGCTGTGGCGGCTGGTGGAGCCGGGCACGCCCGCGCCGGACAAGCGGTTGGAGGTGTGCGCGGCGCTCAACGACGCGGGTGTGCGCTGCGGGGTGGTGATGGGGCCGGTGCTGCCCTATGTGAGCGACTCCCCCGCGCAGCTGGAGGAGACGGTCCGGCGGATCGCCGAGGCGGGCGCCACGTCGGTGACGGCGATCACGCTGCATCTGCGGCCGGGGGCGCGCGAGTGGTACATGGCGTGGCTGCGGGAGCACCGTCCCGACCTGGTGGTGCCGTATGCGCGGCTGTATCGGGGCGGCGCGTACGCGCCGCGCGAGTTCCAGGAGCGGATCTCGCAGCGGGTGCGGGAGCTGGCGGCCAAGTACGGCATCGACCGCCGCTCTGCCGGGCACCGCGGCCAGGCCCCGCCCGGGCCCCGGCCCTCCGGCGGGCCGTCGTCCGGCGGGCCGCAGCAGCTGTCGCTGCTGTGACCCTGACGAATGTGACCCTGACGAATGTGACCCTGGCGATGTGACCTTGGCGAAGGGGCCGCAGCCCCCGGCGGGCATGCCTTGCGGGCAGACCGCTTGCGGGGGCTGCGGCCGGGTGCGGTGGGGGTCATCGGTCGGGGCAGGCGCCGAGCAGTTCCACGCCGCCGCGGGAACCGGACGCGGTGTCAGCGGTGTCGCGGCCGGTCTCCGCCCAGTTCACCAGGGCGGTGCGGCAGGCGTGGTCCAGGTGCCGCAGGCCCGACAGGTGCAATTCGATCCGCCGGTCGCGCGGCAGGCCCTCGAGGGTGTCGAGCAGTTTCGGCAGCCGCAGGAAGGTCGCGTTGCCGCTGAGGCGGACGCGGATGGGGCCGGTGCCGGTGTCGTCGACGTCCAGGTGCACCTGGGAGGTCTCCCAGGCGGTCTTGAGCACGGCCAGCAGCAGTCCCAGCAGCACGCCCTCGAACAGGTTGAGGGCGACCACGGCGGTGGCGGTGCAGATCAGGATGACCGCTTCGCCGCGGTGCTCGCGCCACAGCCTCGGTATCTGCGGCAGCGGGATGAGTCTCCATCCGGCGTGCACCAGCACCCCGGCCAGTGCGGCCAGGGGGATGGCCTGCAGGACGGCGGGGAAGGCGGCGGCGAACACCAGCAGCCACACGCCGTGCAGGACGCGGGAGGCCTTGGTGCGGGCGCCGGCCTGGACGTTGGCGGCGCTGCGCACGATCACCGCGGTCATCGGCAGGGCGCCCAGCGCGCCGCACACGGCGTTGCCGGTTCCCTGGGCGACCAGTTCCCGGTCGTAGTCGGTGCGGGGGCCGTCGTGCATGCGGTCGACGGCGGCGGCGCTGAACAGGCTTTCGGCCGAGCAGATCAGCGTGAACGCCACGACGGTGCCCAGCACGGTCACGTCGGCCAGCAGGGCCAGTTCGGCGGTGCCGGGCGGTTGGATCGCCTCGGCCAGTCCGTGTATCTGGAGCCGGTCGACCGGTAGGTCGAAGGCGGCCGCGGCGGCGGTGGCCAGCGCGACGGCCGCCAGCGGTCCGGGCACGGCGCGCACCGGGCCGGGCAGCCGGTGCCAGCAGGCCAGGACGGCGATGGTGGCGGCGCCGATGCCGAGCGCGGCGGGCGCGCCGGGCGTGGTGGGGGCGTCGGCGGCCAGCCCCGGCAGTCCGGCGATCTTGGCGGGGCCGGAGTCGGGGGCGGGGGTGTCGGCCATCGCGTACAGCTGTCCGGCGATGAGGGTCAGGCCGATGCCGGCGAGCATGCCCTCGACGACGGCGATGGAGGTGGCGCGGAACCAGCGGCCCAGGCGCAGGGCGCCCAGCAGGATCTGCAGCAGCCCGGCGGCCAGGACGAGTACGCCCAGGGCGGGCGGTCCTAACTGCTGGACGGCCTGGTACACCAGGACGGTCAGTCCGGCGGCGGGGCCGGACACCTGCAGGCTGCTGCCGGGCAGCAGACCGGTGACCAGGCCGCCGACGATGCCGGTGATCAGGCCGAGTTCGGCGGGGACGCCGGAGGCGACGGCCACGCCGACGCACAGCGGCACGGCGACCAGGAACACCACCAGGGAGGCGGGCAGGTCGTGGCGGAGTGCGGCGGGGACTGCCAGTCGCCCGCCGCCGCGGTGGTGTCGGGTGCCGCGGCCGGTGGGGGCGTCGGTCGCGGCGGGGTTGTCATGGGCACCGGCTTGGGTGTCGGCGCGGGTGCCGGGGGTCACGTTGCGCTTGCCGGTCAATGTTTCGGTCCTTTACAGCGGCGTGAAGGTGCCGTCGCAGGGTCGGTGGGCGTACACGGTCCCGGTGTGGACCTGGTAGTACCAGCCGTGCAGGGTGAGGGTGCCGTCGGCGAGGCGGGTGCGGACGGCGGGGTAGCCGCGGAGGCGGTCGAGTTGGGCGAGGACGTGGCGTTGTACGGCGGCGGTGAGGGCGGTTTCGTCGTCGTCGGATGTGTCGTCGGATGTGTCGTCGGATGTGTCGTCGGCTGTCGTGTGGGTTGCCTGGTGGGTCGCCTGGTGGGCTGTCTGCTGTGGTGTGCCGGGTGCGTGGCGGCCGGTGTCCGGTCCACCGGTTCCGTGTTCAGGAGTGGTGCGTTCAGTGGTTCGGTGTTCAGTGGTGTCGTGTTCAGTGCTGGTGTGTTCGGCGGTGTCGTGTTCGGCGGTGGTGTCGGCGAGCCAGCGGGCCAGGGCCGGGACGGTGGTCAGGTCGTCGCCGCGGACCAGGGCGCCGACGGCGCCGCAGTGGGAGTGCCCGCATACCACGATGTCGTTGACCCGCAGGACCTGGACGGCGAATTCGATGGTGGCGGCCTCGCCGCTGGGCCGGTCCAGGCTGTAGGCGGGCACGATGTTGCCGGCGGTGCGCAGTTCGAACAGTTCGCCTGGTAGGGCGCGGCAGATCAGCGACGGGATGACCCGTGAGTCCGAGCAGGAGATGAACAGCACCTGCGGGGACTGGCCGGCGGCAAGCGGCGCCAGGTGCCAGCCGTCGGCGTCGGCGCGGGCGGGGAAGGCGCGGGCATGTTCGATCAGAGAGTGCATGGCGAGTACCTCCAAGGGCGCCGCCGTCTGCGGGCGTGCGCGATCGATGGAGTAACGGTCGGTCGGGGTCGGCGGTGGTGGGGTGGTGCGCGTGCGGCGGCGTCGGCCGGCGGCGCTCACCGTGGTGGGCGCCGCGGGGCCGGGTGCCGGTGCACGGCGGGCCGCGCCGCGCGGGCGGTGTCACCGCCGCGTGGCGGGTGGAGACGCCCCCGGCGGCCGGGGGCGGGTGAAGGCGGTCGTCAGCAGCGGAACACCTGCAGCAGCGCGGTGGTCTGCGCGGCTGTTCTGCGGGTCAGGCAGCGGGGCCGGGCGTCGAAGCCGTGCGGCCGGTGGAGGGTGAGTGCGTGGGTGCCGTCCAGGTGGGGTGCCAGGACGCAGTCGGGGCCGTGCAGCGGCCGGTTGTCGGTGGCGACGCCGCGCAGCCGCAGGTGGGAGACGTGCAGGGGGACCTGGACGGGGTCGTGGTTCTGGCAGGCCTGCCCCGTGCCGGCCCGTTCGGCGCCGATGGCGGCGTTGCCGGGTGCGGCGGCGCGGGCCGCGGTGGTGCGGGGGGTGTCGTGGGCCGCGGCGGCTGCGGCGACGCGTCCTTGGGGCCGCGTGCCGCCGGTGAAGGTGCCCTCGGTGAAGGTGCCCTCGGCGAGGGCGCCGATCGCGCGTGGGGCGGTGTCGGTGCGGGCGTGGGCGTCGGGGTGCGCGGAGGCGGTGGCGTGCGGGGACAGTCCCGCGATGAGCACCACCAGCCCGGCCAGCAGGCAGGACAGTACGGCCGACGCCCGAGTGAGCGTTCGCGCCAGTGTCACCGCCGGCCCCCTCATCGTGTCGGCCCCGGGGCTCGGTCCCCGGATGTCGGCATGGTGCGTCCGGTCGCACGGACCGGTTCCGAACAGTGATCTGATGGTTACGATAAGGCAGCCTGGCCACTGTAAGGTTATCGCCGCGTTAAACATGTTGAAGATCACATTCCGGTTGGCGGGTGGCCGTCGCGGTGCGAGGTGGCGCGACGCGCAGGTCACACGGGGCGTGCATGCCGGCGCGCCGCCGGGGCGGCCCGGGGGCGCGGCCGGTGGGGGCGTGTCGGCGGGGTCAGCGAATTCAGGCCGGCGGGTCAGGTCGCGGAGATCACGTGGAGCGGATCGCCGATAGGCTCGGGGGCATGCCGGGGTTGGCGCGTGAGCAGGAGCGGCCCGTCGTCGTCGAACGCGCGCGGGGCGGGGACGGCGAGCTGGTGCTGCGCAGGTGCGGGGAGCACCACGAGATCATCAGCAACGGGGTGTTCCTGATGGACACCCGGGACGGGCGGTCCGAGCGGCTGCTGGTGCGCGCGGCGGTGGCGGATCTGCGGGCGCCGGTGCGGGTGCTGGTGGGCGGGCTGGGGGTGGGGTTCTCCCTGGCCGAGGCGGTGTCGCTGCCGCAGGTGGCCGCGGTGACGGTGGTGGAGAAGGAGCCCGCGGTGATCGCCTGGCACCGCACGCATCTGCGTCACTGCTCGGCGGGGGCGCTGGAGGATCCGCGGGTGCGGGTGCACTGCGCCGACCTGCTGGAGTGGCTGTCCGGCTCCCCCGGCGCCCAGTCCCCCGGCCGCGGGCCCGACGCGGCGGGCGACGCCGCGGCCGGCGAGGTGTTCGACGCGGTGTGCCTGGACATCGACAACGGCCCGGACTGGACGGTCACCGCGTCCAACGCGCGCCTGTACGGGGCGGCGGGGCTGGATCTTGTGGCCGCGCGCATGTCGCGGCGCGGGGTGCTGGCGGTGTGGAGCGCGGCCGCGGCTCCGGCGTTCGAGAAGCTGCTGCGGGGGCGTTTCGCCGATGTGCGGGTGCGGCGGGTGCCGGTGCCGCGCGGCGAGCCCGACGTGGTCTACCTCGCGCGCGGCCTGCGGGACGCCGCCGAAGCGTGACCGCCCCCGGGACTCACGCGACGGCCCGCAGGCGGCGTGCAGGCGGCGCGGCGGGCGGGGGTAGTGCGGAGGCGACAAGAAACCGGGGCCGGATTCTGTAGGGATGCCGGATCCTCCAGCTTGCGCCTGGTTCGCTAGTTTCGGGCTGTCGTTAAGCGAGGGAGGTTCTGTGGCTACCGCTCATGTGGCCCGGCGGCGTGCGGCCGTCCTGGGTGATCTGCTGCCCGGTTCGCTGGCACGCGACGCCGCGCTGGTGGTCGGCTCGGCGGCGCTGGTCGGCGTCGCCGCGCAGGTCGCCGTGCCGATCCCGGGGACGCCGGTGCCGGTCAGCGGGCAGACGTTCGCCGTGCTGCTGGCCGGTGCGGCGCTGGGCTGGGGGCGCGCGGCGCTGGGGATGGTGCTGTACCTGGCGGCGGGCCTGGCCGGGGTGCCGTGGTTCGCCGAGGGCTCCTCGGGCGCCGGGTCGCCGTCGCTGGGCTACGTGCTGGGCTTCGTGGTGGCGGCGGCCGTGGTGGGCCGGCTGGCCGAGCGGGGCGGCGACCGCACCCCGGTCCGCACGGTCGGCACCATGCTGGTCGGCACCGTGATCATGTACGCGGCGGGCGTGCCGTACCTGATGGCGGCGCTGGGCGTGGACCTCGGCCGGGCCCTGGAGCTGGGCGTCGCGCCGTTCCTGATCGGGGACGCGCTGAAGGTGCTGCTGGCGGCGGGGCTGCTGCCGACGGCGTGGCGGCTGCTGGGCACCCGCCGCGACGGCGCCGCCTGACCCCGCCCGCCGGTTTGCACTGCCGGTTCGCACTGCCGATTCGGGTCTGCCGATCCGCCCGTCCCGGGTGCCGCCCCGGGGCGGGCGGTCGCCTTTCCGGGCCCTGCCCGGTGCCCGCGCGGGCCCGCCTCGGCGGCCCGCACGCGGCGGGGCGGACTGTGGCGCACGCCTCAGAACGACCACCGGCCACCCCTGTTTGAACGGGTTCAAAAGTGCCGTACAGTGGGCCGCGTGAGGCTCGCCGTGACCGCGCCGGACCGTCTCGACGTGCACACCGTCGAGATCGACGATCCAGGCGACTTGATCAGCTGTCTTCCGCATCCGTCCGCGCTGGCGTGGGTCCGGCACGGCGAGGGCCTGGTGGGCTGGGGGGAGGCGGCGCGGCTGACGGTCCCGGCCGGTCCGGGCCGCTTCACCGCGGTGCAAGGCCTTCTGGCCGAGCTGTTCGGCGGGGCGCGTGTGGACGACCCGCTGGGCGTGCCGGGGTCGGGCCCGGTGGCGTTCGGCAGTTTCGCCTTCGACCCCGCCTCGGGCGGCTCGGTGGTGATCGTGCCGCGGCGCGTGCTCGGGCGGCGCGGCGGCCGGGCATGGCTGACCACGATCGGCGAGGCGTCCGGCCCGGCGGCGCGCCCGGTGGAGTCCGCCGATCCGCTCACCGCACCGTCACAGCTGACCTGGAGCGACGGCGCGCTCAGCGCCCCGGGCTGGCAGCGCGCCGTGGCCGCGGCGGTGCAGCACATCCGCACCGGGCGGCTGGGCAAGGTGGTGCTGGCCCGCGACCTGTACGCGCAGGCGGCCGAGCCGATCGACGCACGCGTGCTGCTGGCGCGGCTGGCCCAGCGGTTCCCCGCCTGCTACACCTTCGCCTGCGCAGGGCTGGTCGGCGCGACCCCCGAACTGCTGATCCGCCGGACCGGCGAGGAGGTGGAGTCGCTGGTGCTGGCGGGCACGACCGCACGCGGCACCGACCCGGCCGACGACACCGCACGCGCCGCACGCCTGCTTGCCTCGGCCAAAGACCGCCACGAGCACGCCTATGCGGCGCAGATGGTGCGGGAGGCGCTGGCGCCGCTGTGCGCCGAACTGAGCGTGCCCGACGACCCGCAGGTGCTGACGCTGCCCAACGTGATGCACCTGGCCTCCCCGGTGCGGGGACGCCTGCACGGCGAGCGGTCGGTGCTGGACGTGGTGGAGGCGCTGCACCCCACGCCCGCGGTGTGCGGGACGCCCACCGACCGCGCCCTGGAACTGATCAGGCACCTGGAAGCCATGGACCGGGGCCGGTATGCCGGCCCGGTGGGCTGGGTGGACGCCCGCGGCGACGGCGAGTGGGGCATCGCGCTGCGGTGCGCCGAACTGGACGGCACCCGGGCCCGGCTGTTCGCCGGATGCGGCATCGTGGCCGACTCGGACCCGGCGGCGGAACTGGCCGAGGCGCACAACAAGTTCCGCGCCATGCGCTACGCCCTGCAGGGCTGAGCCCCGCCCCTCCCCCGGGCCGACAGTCACTCGGGCCGGCAGGTCACCCGGGCTGGCAGGTAGGGCACCAGAACAGGTTGCGTCCGGCCAGGGTGCGGGCGCGCACGGCCGCGCCGCACACCAGGCACGGCTGCCCCGTGCGCCGGTACACATAGACCTCGCCGCCGTGGTCGTCGACACGCGGCGGCCGGCCCATCGCCTCGGGAGTGTGCTCGGGGCGGACGGTGTCGATCCGCCCGGCGCGCACCCCCTCCTTCATCAGCACCACCAGGTCGTCCCACAGCGCCTGCCACTGCGACCGCGACAGGGCGCGCCCGGGCAGATCGGGGTGGATGTTGCCGCGGAACAGCACCTCGGCGCGGTAGATGTTGCCGGGGCCGGCGATCACCGACTGGTCCATCAGCAGCTGGGCGATCGGGGCGCGGCTGCGGCTGATGCGGCGCCAGGCCCGGTCCGGGTCGGCGTCGGCGCGCAGCGGGTCGGGCCCCAGCCGGTCCCGCAGCAGCTTCACCTGCGGCGTGTCGAGCAGCTCACAGGTGTTGGGGCCGCGCAGATCGGCGTAGTCGCCGTCGTCACCGGTCCCCGTCAGGCGCAACCGCACCTGCCCCACAGGAGCGGGCGCGGGCAGCGACCCGAAGGCGTACTTACCGTAAATGCCCAAGTGCACGTGCAGAACACGGTCGTGGGCGAAATACAGCAGCAGATGCTTGCCGTGGGCGTCGGCGTGCTCGAGCACCTGACCATCGATCAGGCGGGCGCCGTCGGCGAAACGCCCCTGGGGGCTGTGGGCGCGCACGGGCCGGCCGCCGAACCGGGTGCGGTGTTCGGCGGCCAGGCGGTGAATGGTGTGTCCTTCGGGCATAGCGGGCCCAGCATAGGCGCACGGTGATCTCCACCGCGCCCGGTTCGCACCGGGCGGGCGGGGCCGGTCGCCGACGGTCAGTCGCGCACGGCGGCGCCGACCTCGCGCATGTGCCGCAGCGCCTGCCGGTAGGAGTCCACCAGACCGGTCTCGGTGTAGGGCAGGCCGACCCGGGCGCAGTGCGCCCGCACCAGCGGCTGCAACCGCCGCAGGCTGGGACGCGGAGCACTGGGGAACAGATGGTGCTCGATCTGGTAGTTCAGGCCGCCCATCAGCCAGTCGGTGAGCACCCCGCCCCGCACGTTGCGGGAGGTGAGCACCTGCCGCCGCAGATGACCCCACCGCTCACCGGGGCCGGGCATGGCCATCCCCTTGTGGTTGGGCGCGAACACGCACCCCAGATGCAGACCGAACAGAGCGTGGTGGACGAGCACGAACACCACCGCCTTGCCCGGGGACATCAGCGTGAACACCAGCCCCAGATACCCGGCCGCGTGCACGGCCAACGCCACCGCCTCCACCAGCCGCCCGCCGCGCCCGTCACGCCAACTCCGCCCAGCCCGCCGGGCACCCGAGCGCAGATGCACAACGCTGCTGACCTTCAGGTTGAACCCCTCCAGCAGCAGCAACGGGAAGAACGCGGCCGCCTGATGCCGCGCCAACCACGCCCAGACGCCGCGGCGCCGCTCGGCCTGCTCGGCCGTCCACACCAGCACGCCCTCCCCGACATCGGGATCCTTGCCGACATGGTTGGGATGGGCGTGGTGGCGGTTGTGCTTGTCGTTCCACCACGACTGGCCCATGCCCAGCAGCAGGTTGCCCAGCAGCAGCCCCAGCCACCACCCGGACCGGGCGGTGCGGGCGATCTGGTGGTGCCCGGCGTCATGGCCGAGGAAGGCGGTGCGCGCCCACAGCAGCGCCAGCGGCACCGCCAGCGCCAACACCCACCACGACGACCCCGCCCAGGCCACCGCCGCCCAGGCCAGGGCGGTACCGCCAAGGGTGATCACGAAGTCGCGGACGTAGTAGCCGGTGCGGCGGTCCAGCAGACCGCCGGCGCGCACCTCGCGCGCCAGCGGCGCGAAGTCGCTCCCGGACGAACCACCGGACGGGCCGCCTGGTGAAGCGCCGGCCCGTCGGGCGGCGGCGGTGGCGGGCAGGGCAGCGGGCATCAGACCTCCGTGGATCGCGGAACGGCAAAGCGGGGTGCGCGGCGTCCTTCCACCGCCGTGATCACCTTCTGGCGACGCTATGCGCACCCGAACCCGACGGTCGCCCCGCCACAGAGCCAACCGCGGCATGGCTCCCAGGTCTGGGGTCACCCCACCGACCGGCACCTGCGGTACCGGATGATCACCAGCACCCGCCAGCCTGCCGCCGCCCGCCACCGGACGCACGGGAGCCCGCTCCCCCAACCACGGTGGGCCCAACCCCCGAACGAAAGAGGGACAACCCTCCCCCCAAGGTCTCCCCGACCTACCCCCGAGCCGCCACCCCCGCCCCACCGCCACCACACCGCACGCCCCGCCCCCCTGCTCACCACCGCCCCCACAAACGGCATATAGGGTCGTAAGCCATGAACGCGAGCACTCGGTGGATCGAACTGGACGGTGCGGTCAACGTCCGCGACCTGGGCGGACTCCCCACACTCGACGGACGCCAGACACGCCGCGGACGAGTGCTCCGCGCCGACAACCTGCAGAACCTCTCTGTCGCCGACATCCGCGTCCTGCTGGACGAACACGCCCTCAAAAACGTCATCGACCTGCGCAGCGAAGCCGAAGTACGCCTCGAAGGCCCCGGCCCCCTCACCCGCATCCCCTCGGTACGGCTGCACCACCTGTCACTGTTCGCCGAAGGCGGCGCACACACCGACGTCACCGCCGACACCGTCGACGTCGACAAAGTCCTGCCCTGGCACTACCGCGAACATGACGGCCCCGAACACGAACGCCCCATCGCCCACTACCTCGGCTACCTGCACAACCGAGCCGACTCCATCGTGGCCGCCCTCCGCGTCATGGCCCGCACCGACGGCGCCGCACTCGTCCACTGCGCCGCCGGCAAAGACCGCACCGGCGTCGTCTGCGCACTCGCCCTCGAAGTGGCCCAGGTGACACGCGAAGCCATCGTCGCCGACTACGCCATGACCGGCGAACGACTCGAAGCCATCCTGACCCGACTGCGCGCCAGCGACACCTACGCCGCAGACCTCGACTCCCGCCCCGCCCACACCCACGAACCCCACGCGGCCATCATGGACAAATTCCTGGCACGCGTGGACGAGGAATTCGGCGGCACACTCGAATGGCTCGCCCAACACGGCTGGACCGACGACGACACCGCCGCCCTCCGCAACCGCCTCCTCACCTGACCCCGGCCGAAGGCGACACCCCGCTCACACCGGGCCGCCGTCCTCCCCCTCACCACCATCCGACGGCCCCGGCGACGGCGAAGACGGCGACGGAGACGGAGACGTCGCACTCGGCGACGGGCGCGGCGCCTCCGTCGGCGGCGGCACCAACGGAGGCGACAGCGACGGCGACGGCGGATCCGGCGGCGCCACCGGCGGCTCACCTACCCGCGGCTGACACGCGAACAACACCAACAGCAACAACCCCAACAACACCAACACCGCCACCAACGTCACAATCGCCGCCACCAACGGCCGATCCGACCGCCGCGCCCCCGACACCACCCCCACCGGAGCAGACGACACCGCCTCCCCCACAGCAGGCTCCCCCGCCCCCAACCAATACGGCTGAAACTGCGGCCCCCGACGCCGCCCGTTCCACCGCCCACCAAACGACCCCCGCAACACCACCGAATCCAAAAACCGCTCCGCCCCCACACGATCAGGACGATCCGCGTCATACCGCGTCGCCACCCACGGCGCCGCCCCATCCGGCTGCGCCGCCACCACCGGCGCCGCCTCCCCATCCCCCTCACCGGCCCGCCCAGACCGCGGCCACGCAGCCTCGATCGCCGCCCGAAAACGATCCCGAGCCGCCGCATCCCCCGCGGCCCCCCGATTCAACACCGCCACACTCGCCTGCCGCCCCTCGGCATCCACACCCAGATACACCACCCCGGCAGACGTCTCCGCCAACCGCGCCGACAACCGATACGGCCCAAGCTGAACAGGATCACCCGATGGCAGCGGCCTCGACATGGCCGCCAGACTAACAACCCACACCCACCACCAGACCCCACCGCACCCACTCGTCCCGCACACCACCGCAAACGTGATCGCGTAGGGTCGAAAGGAGCGCCCGGCCGCTCCCCGCGGAACCACTCCGAGGACAGTGAGGACGCCCAATGACCACCGCCGCCCACGATGTCGACCAGGCCGCGACCCTCCTCCAGCAAACCGTGAGCGAGGTCCAAAAAGTCATCGTCGGCCAGGACCACATGGTCGAGCGCATGGTCGTCGCCCTCCTCGCCAAAGGCCACTGCCTCCTCGAAGGCGTCCCCGGCGTCGCCAAGACCCTCGCCGTCTCCACCCTCGCCCGCGTCGTCGGCGGCACCTTCGCCCGCCTCCAGTTCACCCCCGACCTCGTCCCCTCCGACATCGTCGGCACCCGCATCTACCACCCCTCAACCGAACAGTTCGACGTCGAACTCGGCCCCGTCTTCGCCAACTTCGTCCTCGCCGACGAAATCAACCGCGCCCCCGCCAAAGTCCAATCCGCCCTCCTGGAAGTCATGGCCGAACGCCAGGTCTCCCTCGGCGGCACCACCTACCCCCTCCCCCGCCCCTTCATCGTCCTGGCCACCCAGAACCCCATCGAATCCGAAGGCGTCTACCCCCTCCCCGAAGCCCAGCGCGACCGCTTCCTCATGAAGATCGACGTCCGCTACCCCGGCGCCCACGAAGAACTCCAGATCCTGCGCCGCATGAGCGTCGACCCGCCCGAAGCCACCCCCGTCCTCGACCCCGACCGCCTCACCGCCCTCCAACGCGCCGCCGCCGAAGTCTCCGTCCACGAACTGGTCGCCGACTACATCGTCCGCCTCGTCATGGCCACCCGCGAACCCGACCAGTACCGCCTCCCCGACCTGCGCCAGGTCATCGAAATCGGCGCCAGCCCCCGCGCCACCCTCGGCCTCGTCGCCGCCGCCCGCGCCCTCGCCCTCCTCAACGGACGCGACTACGTCCTCCCCGACGACGTCCGCGCCGTCGCCCGCGACGTCATGGCCCACCGCATCGTCCTCACCTTCGACGCCCTCGCCGACGGCGTCGACACCAACGAAGTCGTCGCCCAGATCCTCGCCGCCGTCCCCCCACCCCGCGTCGTCTGGAACCACGGCGCCGCGGTGAGCGCATGACCACCCCCACCCCCCACCCCCACCGGGGCACCCCACCCGAAATCGCCCCGGCACCCCAACCTGCCTTCCACCCACCCGCCGACACCCCCACCC